>CAVBFV010000179.1:0-6868 GCA_963594575.1 Lachnospiraceae bacterium
TATTATATTAATCAGTTAGACCTTTCTGAGGGTCGAAATCCTCAGGTACTTCTGTTACGATGATTGGTTCCTTATGTCCGAGCAGATTAGCATCAGAAAGGTTTTCGTTGCTCAAGCCACGAAGACCACCCTTGCTCATAGACAGTTCCTTCTCCTCGCTGTTCATCTTGTGGTTAGCACCACCGAAGAATTTCTCAACCTTTACCTTACGCTGCAACTGCATCATACCATAAAGGATAGCCTCAGGGCGTGGAGGACAACCAGGGATATAAACATCCACAGGAACCAACTCGCTGATACCACGAACCACATTGTAGCTCTTCTTGAACGGACCACCAGAGATGGCGCATCCACCCACAGCTACCACATACTTAGGCTCAGCCATTTCATCGTACAAACGTTTGAAAACAGGTGCCATCTTATTGGTAATAGTACCGGCACACATGATCAAGTCAGCCTGACGTGGAGAGTTACGGGTTACCTCGAAACCGAAACGTGAGAAGTCGTAACGTGCACAACCTACAGCCATAAACTCGATACCACAGCAAGAAGTACCGAAGGTCAAAGACCAGAGTGAGTTACTGCGTCCCCAGTTGATGGCAGCATCAAGGGAACCGACTACCACATTCGCACCACCCTCATTGAGCTCCTGCGCAATCTTTTCGAGGGTATCATTGTCCTTAAACTCGTCGTAAGGAATACTCTTGATAGAGGCTCTTTTGTTTACTTCCATTCCAATGCTCCTTTCCGCCAAGCGTATGCAAGGCCAAATACCAATACCAACAGGAAGAACCCGATGCTCACGAGAGCCATAGATCCAAACTGCTTAACTACGACTGCCCATGGGTAAAGCAATACTGTCTCGATGTCAAACATCAGGAAAAGGATAGCAAAGAGGTAGTAGCCGATGTGTGATGGCAACCAGGAGCTGCCACGTGTCGGAATACCGCACTCAAAAGGTTCACCCTTTACCGGATTGTATGAACGAGGACCGATCAACTTTGCGATGACATAAGCAGCCACCACCAAGGTTACAGCCGTCAGCAAAACGGTGATAAATAGTGTAAAGTTCATAAATTTGTTATAACGTTATTTTATATAAATGCTTCTAAGCGGCTGCAAAGGTAACACTTTTTTCTGAAAGAGCACATTTTTTTATGGTTTAATTTGCATCCAAAGTGAAAAAACTCAAAAAACAGCCTGATTTCATCAGTTAACAGACAGACTTAATGGTGGATCAGAAACGGAGAAAACGAGCGTATTTTGTAGCAAAAAGGAACAGAGCAGTAGGAATTTTTACCCAAAAATTCATCCGCTTCGACATTGTTTCCGGCACAACTTTCATCGCCTCTCCTACCCTGTATAAGAAGGATGAGAAAGAGATTATCTATAATCTCAATGGCCAGCAAGTAGATAAGACCTCTGCTCAAGGCGGCATCTTCATCTCCCGCCAAAAAGGAAAGTTCTATAAAGCATCCGGCTCTTCCGGGGGAAGAAGATAGTTCTGCTGGCGTATTCAGATGTTTGAATAAGCAAAAGATTATGATTGAATAAGCGTATTCAGATGTTTGAATAAGCGAAAGGATATGATTGAATAAGCGAAAGGATATGATTGAATAAGCGAAAGGAGACGTTTCTTTGGGTTCAAAGAGACGTCTCTTTTAGTTTTAGGAGACTGCTTTTCGAGTTGAAGGAGACTGCTTCTCGAAGGTTGCCACTAGGCTCAGCAGACCTGCTGAGCCTAGTCAGCAGCTCTGCCGACTGCAGTCAGCAGGTCTGCCGAGCCTAGTGACAACACCTTTTAATCGTACAACTACAACCCTTATAGTCGTACAACCATACACCCTATAGTCGTACAACTATAAACCCTTTAGTTGTACAACCATAAACCTTTTAGTTGTACAACCATAAACCCTTTAGCTGTACAACCATAAACCTTTTAGCTGTACAACCATAAACCCGTTAGTTGTACAACCATAAAACGCAACCCCGCCAGGCGTTCCTCCTTTGACGCCTAGCGGGGTTGCCCTTTTACTTTTTTACCTTATAATAAGGACTTGGGGGACTAGCGATGGAATCGCTAGGAACGGGGGCGAAAGGGGGTTAAGGTTCTTTTTACCTTTTTACCCTTTTACTTTTTTACTTTTAAACCTCCTTTTCAGCAAACAGGCCGAAGAGTTCGGCATCTATCAGGTCAGTAACCTTTCGGAAGTCTTCCGGATTCTCTCCGAACTCCAGATTATCACCATCGACGATGATGAGGCGACCTTTATAATCCTTGATCCAATCCTCATAACGCTTGTTCAAACCCTGGAGATAATCAATGCGGATGCTCTTTTCGAAATCGCGACCACGCTTCTCGATATGCTTCACGAGTGTAGGAATGCTGCTCTTGATATATATCATCAGGTCTGGGAGTTTCACCAGACTGATCATCAGATCGAAGAGGTCAGTATAGTTCTTGAAATCCCTATCGCTCATCATACCGATATCATGAAGATTAGGCGCAAAGATACGCGCATCCTCAAAGATGGTTCTGTCCTGTACGATGGTCTGCTCTGAACGTGAAATCTCCACAACATCATGGAATCGCTTGTTCAGGAAGTAAATCTGAAGATTAAACGACCAACGTTCCATATCCTTGTAATAATCAGCCAGATATGGATTATTATCTACCGGCTCGAAATTAGCTTTCCAGCCATATCTCTTGGCAAGCATCTTGGTCAATGTTGTCTTGCCGCTACCTATATTTCCTGCTATTGCTATATGCATCTTTGGTAATGTTGAATGTTAAATGTTGAATGTTGAATTGGGCTTAAGAGAAGAGGCCGAAGAGCTTGGCATCTATCTTATCTACGATTTCACCAAACTGCTTGGGATTATGCTCGAAGTCGAGATTATCAACTTCTACGATGAGCACCTTGCCCTTATACTTGTTCATGATGAAATCTTCGTAAAGATTGTTGATACCTTCCAGATAATCCAGCGGCATCTTCTGCTCATAATCACGACCGCGCTTCTGAATATTCTTCACAAGGTGAGGGACCGAAGAACGGAGATATATCATCAGTTCAGGCATCTCCACCACTTCCATCATCGACTCAAAGAGTTCCATGTAGGTTTCATAATCGCGCTGGTCCATGTTGCCCATCTTCCGGTTGTTGGCCGCAAAGACATAAACGCCCTCAAAGATGGTGCGGTCCTGGATGACCGTCTCTTTACTGTGTTGGATTTCCAGCAGATTCTTGAATCGCTGCTTCAGATAGAACACCTCCATATTGAGAGCCCATCGCGAAATATCCTTGTAATAGTCATCGATATAGGGGTTTTCAGCCACGGGCTCCAAGTACTGTTTCCATCCATAATGTTTAGAAAGCATCTTGGTGAGTGTTGTCTTGCCACTACCGATATTTCCTGCTATTGCTATATACATTTATTTTTAATGTTTAATGTTAAATGTTGAATGTTGAATTTTTGATGCGATACCACCCTCAATTCTACATTGGCTGCAAAAGTACAATAAAAAATCGGGATAAACAAAAAAATCCAAGCAAATATATGATTTGCTTGGATTTTTGTATTCTATTCCTGCCTTTCAGGGAATCTGTATGTTAATAGTCACGTTCGATGAGTTCGAGACACATACGGGAGTTGTGGTAAGGACATTTCCAGAAGCCCGCCTTATCATCCTCCTTATTCACCGTACCATCTTCCAGGATAGCCCAGTGCCACTCACCGTTCTTGTTATCCAGCAGATGCTTGGCTACATAGTTCCAGCAGGAGATGGCAACCAGAAGATTCTCTTCGGTACGGAAATACTGATAGAGGTCGATATGTCCGATGATGTTCTCGCACTGCACCCACCACTGGCGCTGGAGATCATACTTATCTCCATCTTTCCAATGCTCATAAACCATACTGCCATCCGGACGTAAGCCTTCATCTGCAGCATCGGCTATACGACGGATGATGCGCTCTATCTTATGCAGCAATATCTTATCGTCCAAAACCAGCGCGGTTTCGTGGAGCAGCCAGGACGCCTCAATATCATGACCATAGCTCTCGATGTTGCGCTTGCCTTCCCACTCGTCATTGAAGAAGAGGTCGAGATGATAAGTCTCCTTGTTCAGAAGCTTATCGGTGAAGATATCGAGCAGATTGCGGATACTCTTCTCCAGTTCCGGAGTCTTCCATACACGATAAAGATTGGTATATGGCTCGATGATATGCAGATGGGTATTCATCGTACGGGAACCATTCTCATCCTTATCAGAGAGACGCATGTCTGCAATCGGATTCCACTCACGGGTCAATGCCTCGATATATCCGTTGTTCTCGGCATCAAAGGCATGCTTCTCTATGTCATGATACAGGGAGATGGCGATATCCAACGCCTCCTTGTCACCTGTTGCACGGGCATACTCCGAGAAACCATAGATGGCAAAGCCGATGGCGTAAGTCTGCTTCTTGGTATCGAGCGGATTACCCTGATAGTCAACACTCCAGTAGATGCCACCATATTCCCTGTCGAGGAAATAATCGCGCACATAATCCTTGGCACGGGTGGCAGCCTCAAGATACTCCGGCTTCTTCAAGACACGATAGGCTGCTGAAAACGCCCAGAGGATACGGGCATTCATCACTGCTCCCTTCTCGGCTACAGGATGTACCTGGTCGTTACCGTCTACACGTCCGTAAAAGCCACCGTTTTCTTCATCTTTCACTTTCGTTAGCCAATAGCTGAGGATGTTGTTCTCCAGAACATCCCGCATCGTTTCTTTAAGATTTTCCATTTTTCCTTTTTTAATAGTGATTATTAGTTATGTTAAAACAGTTATTTGCGGATAGGGAACTTCCAGGCAAGCACCATCAGCAGGAAGGCGATGACGGCTGGGAAGAGAGAGAACAATGACCATACCATCGTGAGCACAGAGTCGGTGACACTGGCTGGGTCGATCATCGTATTACCCATCTTATCTGTTATCATATTGGCACCTGCCCAACCCAGGAAGAGGGCGATAAGAGAACCGGAAATGGCTGTACCAAACTTCTGGCTCATTGTACCTGAAGAGAAGATGAGACCTGTAGCAGATGTTCCGAAATGCTCGGTATGATAATCGGCTACATCGGCATACATAGACCACATCAATGGCGAATAGATACCGATACCCATAGAGGTAAGGATAACGATAACTATCATCACCCAGATATACGACGGATCCATCGGGATGAAGAAGAAGACAACCGAGAGTACCAGACAGAGAGTTGCTGCCCAGAAGAATGCCATGCGCTTGCTGCCTACCAGACGGGTGAACCAAGGAGATACACCACCGAAAATCATACAGGTTACTTCACCAAACGCCATGAAAACGGTATAGTTGATAATCAATCCCTCGATGGTTACATTGCCATGCAGACAGTAATCGAACATATAGCCGGCAACGGCATAGCGGAATCCGTTGAAGAAGTTGGTGCACACGGCGATGGCTGTCATATAGAGCCAAGCCTTGTTGTGAACGAGGTCGGCAAACTGCTGGAAAGAGAACTTCTCAGCGCGCTTCGGCTTCAGACGTTCCTTGGTCAGGAGTCCGCAAGCCAATGTCATCACAGCTGCAATAATACCGAGCACGGCACCAATGACAGCATACTGATGAGCGGCAGAACCACCTACCATTTTCTGGAGATAAGGGAAAGAAAGCAGGGTGACGAATCCCATGGCATAAGCACCCACCATACGGAAAGAAGAGAACTGGTTCTTCTCATCATCATCCTCGGTCATCACACCGAGCAATGAGCCGTAAGGAACATTCACCATGGTATATACCGCCATCATCAGCAGATAGAGGGCGTAAGCATAGATTCGCTTGCCCACAGGACCGAAGTCTGGAGTATAGAGCAAGAGGGCGAATATCAATCCGAAAGGAATGGCACCATAGATGAGCCAAGGACGGTAGGTACCGAAACGGCTCTGGGTACGGTCGGCAAGAGTACCCATCAGCGGGTCAGTAACCACATCGAACATGCGGGCTACGAGCATCAGTACTGCCGCATCCGCAAACGAGAGTCCGAAGACATTTGTAAAAAACAGAGGAAAAGCGATAGACATCACCTTCCATACAATACCACCCGCAGCGGCATCACCCAATGCATAAGCTATTTTTTCTTTTAAACGAGCCATTGTTTTTAATTGACAATTTACAATTTATAATTTACTAAAAAAGGGATTCGCTCCCCATCTATATCTGATAATACGGATGAGGAGTACGAATCCCTACAATCTTAATACCTGAAACTTATTTACTTAAAGTCTGTTTATTTTTTGCAACCAAAGCCTTGATCTTCTCTACAGAGAACTGAGTACGATAATCATCCTTTGGTGTGTTCATGCAGTAGTCTACCAATCGGTCGATGGTAGAAGTTGCCACATGCATGCGGGTATCAGAAGAAGCATAGTAGATGAATACCTTGCCATCCTCATCTGCAATCCAACCATTGGCAAAGACAACATTCATTACATCACCGATATACTCAGGACCTTCCGGTACGAGGAGATATCCACCTGGTTCTGCAATCACCTTTGTAGGATCCTCAAGAGAAGTCATGTACATATAGAGCACATAGCGGAGACCGCTGGCACAGCCACGAACACCGTGAGCCAGATGCAACCAGCCCTTATCTGTCTTGATAGGATGAGGACCCTCGCCGTTCTTCACCTCCTGAATGGTATGATAGTGACGGGCATTGATGATCTTCTCTTCCTTTATTTCGGCATGAGTGATATCATCAACAAGAGCCCAACCGATACCACCACCAGAACCTGTATCGATGAAACCATCCTGTGGACGGGTATAGAAAGCATACTTGCCAT
>CAVBFV010000180.1:0-6846 GCA_963594575.1 Lachnospiraceae bacterium
CACAACCTTGCCAAGGTTGGGGTCGCGGGTCCGAGTCCCGTTTTCCGCTCTTTTCTTTAAGTTTTAAAAGAGAAAACATACCACACTATGAATTTATATATTAGATATTTCGACAAAGAAGCATTTGCTTTTTCTGTCGATGAAGCAATCAATTTTTTAAGTGGAATTTCAGAGATTGGGATGAATCCAGAGCTTGAGGCTGATATTCGTGAATATGCTGCAAGCGATGTTTGCTATCCTAAACGCTATAAAGTTCGCCCTAGAGTTTATTTCATTATTATCAAGACCGCTGCTGCTTGTATGCAAGACTTCAAGGATAAGAAGGCTTTGCGTGCTATGCCTGCTGCCGATCATCGTGATGGCGTGGCAAGCCCTGTAGCTCGTCTGGCAGAGGAAATGCCAGGCTGGTATGAGGGTACGCTTGATTTCAAGCGTGTCGTCTTGATACCGGCTACCGGTAAGCATGAGTATAGAGATACACATTTTGTTGCCAATGTAAAGGCGACTTCTGGACTCGATTGCTATAATCGAATCGTGGAGCATTTGCGCGACCGTGTCGATTCTCGTAGTCAGTTCCCATCAGCCAAGGGAAAGAATTTCAATTACCGTTATCTCGGTATGTGGAAATAATAAAGAGGTGAACTTATGAACAAGGTGATGTTAATAGGAAATGTGGGCAAGGATCCTGATGTGCGTTATTATGATGCAGACCAGGCGATAGCCCAGGTGACGTTTGCTACAACGGAGAGGGGATATACTCTTCCGAATGGCACGCAGGTACCCGACCATACCGATTGGCATACATTGGTCTTCTTCCGTGCCTTGGCAAAGTATGTGGAGAAGTATGTTCGTAAGGGTGACAAACTCTATGTTGAGGGAAAAATCCGGTATCGTGCTTTCGATGACAAACAGGGTAAGCGCCAGTATCGCACAGAAATCTATGTGGATAATCTGGAATTCTTATATTCTAAGATGGCGCATTCTCAGACAGCATCCCAAGCCACAGAGAACGGTAATACTCAAAATGAAAATTCTAATGCCCAGACATCGCAAAGCGGGGAGGGCAAAGATGGTTTACCATTTTAATATTTAAAAGAAATTGGATATTTCTACTATCACAGAAGCCTTTGGTGACGTGTCGTTCATGCCGCCTTCGTTAGGGGTTGTTTTTGCTGCTGTTTTGGCGGCGATGTTGTTGGTGATGTCTGCTTTCGCCAGTGGTTCGGAGATAGCTTTCTTCAGTCTTTCACCTGCAGATGTAGATGAATTGGAGGATGAGAAGACGGATACCGACCGAAAAATTCAGATGTTGCGTGAAGACTCGGAACGTACGTTGGCAACGATTTTGATTGCCAATAATTTCGTCAACGTCACCATCATCATGTTGTTGAACTATGTTTTTGCAGGCATTGTTCATTTTGGTGACAAGGCATATTGGTTGCAGTTCCTGATTATCACGGTTCTCCTTACTTTCTTGCTCTTGCTTTTTGGCGAGATTATGCCTAAGGTGTATAGTCGCAAGGATCCTTTGCGCTTCTGTCGTCGTGTTGTCAATGGCATTTTGTTTGTCAGAAAACTCTTCTGGCCTTTGGAAAATGTACTCTTGAAGAGTGGGGTACTTGCCGAAAAGGTGGTCAAGAAGGAAAATCATGTGCTGAGTGTCGATGACTTGGAACAAGCCTTGGAGTTGACCGACAAGGATGACATCAAGGATGAGCAAAGTATGTTGAAGGGAATCATCCGATTTGGCGACGAGACTGCCAAGGAGGTGATGACGAGCCGACAGAATGTGGTGGATTTGGATATTCAAAGTACTTATCCGGAGGTACTTAAGTGTATCGTAGAAAATAACTATAGTCGTATTCCAGTCTATCAAGATAATACGGACAATATCCGAGGAATCTTGTATATCAAGGATTTGCTTCCTCATCTCGGAAAGCCAGCCTCTTTCAGGTGGCAGAGTTTGATACGACCTCCATATTTCGTGCCAGAGACCAAGAAGATAGACGATCTCTTGCGTGAGTTCCAGGAAAACAAGGTGCATATTGCCATTGTGGTGGATGAGTTTGGTGGTACGAGCGGTATCGTCACGCTGGAGGACATCTTGGAAGAGATTGTGGGAGAAATCAATGATGAATATGATGAGGAGGAGAAGTTCTACTCGAAATTGAGCTATAATACTTATATCTTTGAGGGCAAGACGCTCTTGACGGACTTCTGCAAGATACTCAATGTAGATGATGAGGAGTTTGAGGAAGTGGAGGGGGATGCCGATACATTGGCAGGTTTGCTATTGGAAATCAAGGGGGATTTCCCAAGCATCCACGAGAAGATAGAGTATAAGAATTATACCTTTGAGGTGATGGGGGTGGAAGAACGCCGCATCAGCAAGATTAAGGTGACCGTAAAATAGAGCTTTTAAGATTGATTATAACAAAAGAGGGTCGGGATTTTCATAATCTTGGCTCTCTTTCTTTTTTGTCGATTTTTTTTAGTAATTTTGTAGCCAACAAACAAATGGCTATTAATTATCAATAGGAATACGAACTATGGCATTGGTAAATATAAGGGAAGTTTATCCTGGCGTGAGCTTGGGGTTGTGGCAGATGGATGAGTCTGTCGCCGAATTGTTGGAGTGTTATCCGTGGGCAAATTGCTATCAAGGTGACTTGTCCCGTTTTAAGAGTGATAGCCGAAAGTTGGAATTTCTGTCGGTCAGAATCTTGCTTCGAGAAATGTTGCAGATGTTGGGGTGTCCTGAGGCACAAATCCAACGGATAGGGGACATCGGGCACAATTCGGCTGGTAAACCTCTCCTCAATGGGTACAACATCAGTGTTTCGCATACCAAGGGATATGCTGCTTTGATCCTTTCCAAGGCAAGAGAGGTGGCTGTAGATATTGAATACTACAGTGATCGGGTGAAGCGAATCGCTTCGAAATTCATGAGAAAGGATGAAAAGGCGATCGATTTGGATGCACTGCTCGTACATTGGTGTAGCAAGGAGACTATCTATAAGTTGTTTTCTGAGGATAATCTGCAATATGCTGATATGAGGGTGAAACCTTTTGATGCAATGTCGGATTGGTCGTGCGAGGTTGAAAACCTAAAGGCGAAGAAGCGAGTGAACGTGGATTTCGAATTGACGATGGAGTTCGTCTTGACATATGCGGCTTTGTGATTAGCGGTGGGATAAGTATCCATACATCATGTGTAATGACGTATATATAATAAGGTATATATAATAAGGTATAGGAGAAGGAAGATGCAGAAGATTTTAGGGCTATTGTTATTGGGAACTCTGATAAGTGTTCGCTCGATAGCTGCGCAAGGAGTAGGGGAGGTCTCGTCAAATGATTCGTTGGAGGAGCATTCGTGGCGAGTGGTTCGTGAGTTCCCTCAAAAGTCTTTTCTGAAGACCGTTCCTGCTGGCAACTATAGTGGCATCACCCATCTGCATGATGATATCTATGCGGTGGTAAGTGACAAGTCGGATAGTGCGCTCTATTACAACTTTCGTATTCAGGTGAATCCGAAAACGGGAGAACTGGAAAATGTGGAGAACCTCGGTTACTCAGTGAATACGGATGGAAGCCGTGTGAATCCTGCTGTTCGTTTTGTTCCCAAGGAGACGGGATTCGACCATGAGGCTATCGCCAAGGTTTCGGATAGCACGTTGGTCGTGGCGAGTGAGGGGAAGTTTAGATTAAAAGAGTTTCTCAATGATGGGGCATCGTTACCTTCTGAAGAAGAGGCGGCTTCTTACGAAGGAGCTTTGCAAAGCAGTCGATTGTGGGAGTGGGATGTGCCTGCTTCCGATTATTATCCTAATTATGTGTATGAGTCGTTGGCATACGATTCCATTCGCCATCGTCTTTGGACAATTTCTGAAAGTACAATGAGGAAAGATGGAGAACCAGCAACGCCGCAGAATGGAGTTGCCAACAAGCTACGCCTGATAGGTTTCGACTGGAAACCTCAAAGTTCTCTTCATCCTATTGTTTCTACTTTTACCTATCAGATGGACAAGCCTTCTACGCAGAAGATTGCCGAGACATACGTGATGGGAGTGAGCGAACTCTGTGCTTTGCCGGATGGACAGTTGCTCGTGTTGGAACGTGAGGCTTTCATTCCTAAGTTGAAGGTGGGCTCTTTCTGCCATTGCAAGCTCTATCTTGTGAACCCGAACCAAGAATCTGTTGGAATTATGCCCAAAAGGCTGCTCACGGAGTGGAATACAACCTTGACGATCTTTGGTCGTTCCTTTGCCAATTATGAAGGAATGTGTCTCGGCCCCCAGTTGGCAGACGGCTCGCAAGTGTTAATTCTGCTTTCCGACTCCCAAAATCAGTATGCAGGTGTGCTGAAGGACTGGTTTAGGACAATCGTGCTCAAGTGAGCAAAAAACACAGAAAAGTGTTAAAATCGGGGCGTCTTCGCACACAAGTAAAACTTTAACTTTTGTTAGCAGTCTGTAAGTTGCTGATTTATAGAGTCTTGTAAAAATGTTACAAAATACCCCTAAAAAAAGTCACAAAAAAAAGAACAACGTATCGAAAAAATACTTACCTTTGCATCGTTTTAATAAACAAATGATTGTTTTACAGATTTAAAAAGCAAAGAAAATGAAGAAATTAGTTTTAGCAATGGTAGCTGTAGCAGCTATCTCTTTCGCATCTTGTAATGGTAACAAAACAGCTCAGAACGCAGCTTCTACTGATTCTGACTCAGTTCAGGTAGATTCAACTGTAGCAGACTCTGCTGCTGCTGATACAACTGTTGCTGACTCTGCAAAGTAATCTAGGATTACTAGCGAAAGAAAAATGAGAGAAACAACCGCTGGACTTCGGTCTAGCGGCTTTTTTGTTGTATGCTCGGCATGAGCTTATCCTAATGGGTGCAAGTCCCTAACAAGCCCTAATAGCGGGAATTGTATAGCCAATAGCAAGGGTGTCCACTGCGAGGTGGAATCTGAAAGAAGCTGGCGGCAAACATCTGACCTAACGCACAGAAACTTCATACAAGGCATTTGACCATGGATGAGATTGCAACACAAATCAAAGTCCTATAGCTATTCGGAATGGTTGGTGTAAATGAAGTGGGTATAAGATGGAAAGAATAAGCCCTTATCCGAGGAGGTCTCACGGACATGACGATTAGTTGCCTTTACGAAAGTCATGGAGTAAAGCTTGCTGTGAGAAGTCAGCAGATGCCATAGTAGTGCAATAGTCGATAACGTTGCACGAAGGGCAGAACCTAACAATTAAACGATAGTAATTGAAACATACCTTATGAAGGAAAGAATGCAGAAAACATTGGCAGAAGTCAAGGGCTGCCCACAGAAAGATAGGACGGAATCCGAAGGATATGTGGGAGCGCAGACCTTCATGTGGATATGTGAAGACAACATCGTGGAAGTACCATTCGACAAGGAACACTTGTTGGAGCGCATCCTCAGCCCCGATAACTTGCTCAAAGCCTACAAGGCAGTGCAGCGTAACAAGGGGTGTGGCGGTATCGACAAGATGTCATGTGAGCAAATGCTCCCTTGGCTCTTGGCTAACAAGGATGTCCTAATCCGTTCCTTGCTTGACGGTTCATACCGTCCGAACCCAGTAAAAAGGGTAGAGATACCCAAAGACAATGGCAAGATGCGCCTGTTGGGCATCCCCACGGTCATAGACCGTCTGGTTCAACAAGCCATCAACCAGACCCTAACCCCCATCTATGAGCGTCAATTCTCTCCAAGAAGCTACGGCTTCCGTCCGAGAAGAGGTTGCCATGATGCCCTGAGAGGTGCGCAGAAAATAGTCGATGATGGCTACATCTATGTAGTCGACCTTGACTTGGAGCGTTTCTTCGACACAGTGAGCCACAGTAAACTCATAGAAATCCTCAGCCGCATGATAAAGGACGGCAGGGTGATAAGCCTTATCCACAAATATCTCCGCAGTGGTGTGATGAACAAAGGTATGTTCGAGACAAGTGAGGAAGGCACTCCCCAAGGAGGACCGTTAAGTCCGCTTTTGAGCAACATCATGCTCAACGAGTTGGACAAGGAACTCACACGTCGAGGTCTCCCTTTTGTTCGCTATGCCGATGACTCGATGATATTTTGTAAGTCCAAGCGTGCAGCCAAGCGTGTGAAGGAATCCGTAACCCGCTTCATCGAAGGAAAACTTCATCTGAAGGTGAACAGGGACAAGACGGTTGTGTCTTATGTGCAAGGTGTGAAATACCTTGGCTACTCCTTTTATGTGATGAAAAATAAATGCCAACTCACTGTGCATCCAAAAGCCAAAGCCAAGATGAAAGCCAAACTCAAGGAGTTGACTTCCCGAAGCAATGGTTGGGGATATGCCAAGAGGAAGCAAAAACTTGAAGAGTACATAAAGGGTTGGGTAGGTTACTATCACCTTGCCAACATGAAACGTTTTCTCATAAAAATGGATGAGTGGCTAAGGCGACGGCTACGTATGTGTATATGGAAGTCGTGGAAGAGGGTGAAAACGAGAGTTGCCAACTTGGTAAAGTGCGGTATAGACAAATACCAAGCTTACATGTGGGGCAATAGTCGTTTGGGTTATTGGCGCATAGCTGGCAGTTATATACTATGTCATGCGATAACCAACGAAAAGTTGAGCATGGCAGGCTATGCTACATTGATGGGTTCATACATCGAATGGCACCCAAAATAGGAACCGCCGTATGCGGAACCGCACGTACGGTGGTGTGAGAGGTCGGAAAACGAAAAGTAGGAGAAAAACTACTTCGTTTTCCTCCTACTCGATTTACGCAACAGAGTTGCGATTTTTTGTGCGGTGTAAACCGCCTTGATGAGAGCT
>CAVBFV010000181.1:0-6821 GCA_963594575.1 Lachnospiraceae bacterium
GATAAAACTCTCTTTCTCAGCGAGTCTTCCATAAATAAAGGGTATATCCATAATCAATTTTTTATAAGTGATGGCGCAAAGTTACGAAAATTATAAATACTCTTATAATAAAGGTATTTATAATTATTGATAATTAACTGTTTGTTAACTTTTGGGGGTGCTACAAAAATTAAGGTATTCGTGCAAAAAAATGTAGTAAAGTGATATATATTCGTGCGAAAAAATGTATCTTTGCAGCAAAAGTTCGTGCAAAAAAATGTGATTATGGAAAGAAACGTCATCAAACAACTCCTTGCATGGAAGCAAAAGAAAAATCGTAAGCCTTTGATAGTCAATGGTGCAAGGCAGGTAGGAAAGACCTATATCTTGCGGGATTTTGGTACCAAATACTATCAGAAGATGGCTTATGTCAATTGCGACAAGAACGAAATGGTAGAGAAGATTTTTGCGCAAGACTATAATATTGAGCGAATCTTGCTCTCATTGTCCGCTCTGCTCCATGTAAATATAGAACCAGAAAATACATTGATTATTTTCGATGAGATACAGGAAAATCCTGTTGTATTAAACTCTCTGAAGTATTTCTGCGAAGATGCTCCAGCCTATCATGTGGCTGTAGCTGGCTCGCTCTTGGGTATATCCCTTCATAGTGGTACGTCATTTCCGGTAGGGAAGGTTGATATGATAAAGATGTATCCCATGACATTTGATGAGTTTTTGTTGGCAATGGGAGAGCAATCGCTGGTCGATATATTAAAGACCAAGGACTTCTCGTTGATAGATTCTTTGTCATTGCGTTTGACGGATTACCTACGTCAATATTATTATGTCGGCGGAATGCCAGCGGCGGTCTTGGAATTTGTAGAAAGTAAGAACCTAGAGGAAGTTCGAAATATCCAAAAGCAGATTCTTTTCGATTATCAGCGGGATTTCTCCAAACACGCCCCTTCACAGGAAGTGCCTCGTATCAATATGGTATGGGATTCTATTCCTTCGCAATTAGCCAAAGAGAATAAAAAGTTTATCTTTGGAGCGTTGAGGAAAGGAACAAGAGCTTCTGATTTTGAGTTAGCCATCCAATGGCTGATTGATGCAGGATTGGTTTATCAGATTAATCGTGTGTCTGCTCCAGAAATGCCATTGAAGTTTTATGCAGAAATGTCTGTGTTTAAACTTTTTGTCTTGGATATTGGCCTGATGGGAGCAATGGTCGATGCTCCTGCGGAAAGTATTCTGGTAGCCGATACTTTACTGAAGGAATATAAAGGTTCTTTCACGGAGCTGTTTGTCTTGACCCAACTTATGGAACTTCAGATTCCGATTTATTATTTCAGTAGTAATGATTCTCGTGTGGAAATCGACTTGATTGTTCAGCATGGAACTACCATAACGCCTATTGAAATCAAGGCAGAGGAAAATGTGCATGCCAAATCTCTTCGCACATTCATAGGAAAGCATCCTAATCTCAAAGGTTTACGCCTCTCGATGAAGCCATATCAGGATCAGGAGTGGATGATCAACAAGCCTCTTTATGCAGTAGGAGCTTGGTTGTAAAGAACGCAGTGTAAACAAGAGGATTACCCATCTCGGGAAATCCTCTTGTATTCATCCATTTTGTTATTGAAATAATTGGTCAAGAGTTATCAGGTGATTGATGATACTTGCATGCATATTGGAACTAAGTCCCATTGTTGTCACCAAAACAGTTTGTATTGAACGAGTTTTGTTATGCATCTTACTATTTGCGAAAGCGTCTATCTTGTGACGTATATTCTCCTCGACATCTTGTGTGATAGTAAAATTACCTGTTGAAAATTTCATTTCGCAGAGATAATCTGTTTGAGTACTTTTACTCTCCATGACTAAATCTATTTGAGCACCTTTTCCGTCTTCAGCTTTCCCACACCAACTGTAGTTCCTTTCAACCGAATGGATACGTAGAGTGTCTTGTATGTTTTGCAGATGCTCTATGCTCAAAAGTTCAAACGTATCTCCAGCCCATGTGTAGAATGTGGCTGTCCCATGGATAGCGTTCCATCCTCCTTGTTTGACTTGTTTGCCATGAACAAATCTCAGATAGAATAGAGAGAAGAAATCTTTTAGCTGATATACAGTTTCGACTCTTTCCTTTCCATAGCGGGGATACTCTCTCGTAATTCCTGATTCTCTAAGGTTGTCAAGTAGCTTTGTCAGGGTACCCCCAGTTTTGATACCTGTAGCCTTGGAAAGCTCTGATTGTGTCATTCCATAGAACTTACTGCCAATAGCTTTAACGATGTCGACGTATTTTTCTTTGCTGGAATAAAGTCCTGTATAAACATCTTTGAATTCCTGATGAATCAATTCATCAGCAAAGAAGATGCTGTCTATGTTGTCTGTCATTGTTCTGTCGTTGCGGAGCTTATCCAGATAATAGGGGATACCACCTATAGCCATATAACTCACGCACATTTCATAGCGTGAGAGATGAAAACCATTTTTCTTGTAGTACTTTTCGCATTCTGCTAGAGTGAAAGGGAATAGTTTGATGGTTTCCGTGAGTCTTCCATGCAGACCTCCATAGTCATGTATCACATTATCAAGCATCCAACTTGTAGCCGATCCACAGACAATGAGTATAATATTTCGTTCACTGTCTGCCCATGAATTCCAAAAATATCCCAGTTCTGCTATCATTTCTGATGATTGCGGTCCTGCAAGCCATGGAAGTTCATCGATAAAGATGATTTTCCTTCTGTTTCTTTTTCCTTCTAGAACTTTTCTCAAAAGTAAAAATGCCTCTCTCCAACAAGTGGGTTTCGACTCCTTTGGCGATAATCCTGCAATCACTAGCGAATCATAGAAATGCGCAAGTTGAAGTTGACGGTAAGACTCATAGTCCTTGTCTCCGTCTTTAATATAAGTACCTACTGCTTTGAAGAGAATCTTCTTTCCAAAGCATTCGCTTACGAGATAAGATTTGCCTACTCTTCGACGGCCATAAATGGCTACAAGTTCAGATTTCTTTGACTTGTATATTCTATCGAGTATATTTATCTCTTTATTTCTTCCTGTGATATTTGCGTAACTCATTGTAAGATAGTTTTATAATGTTGGTTGCAAAGATACGTTTTTTTTAGGATAATACCAAGAAATCTACTTAGAAAATCAGCGAAAACGATTGAATTTTCTTGCTTTTCGCTGATTTTCTAGAAATGAATAACACTTTTCTTATAGGTTTTTCTTTTCTCGGCGAGGGTGGCATCGTCATAATAGATGAAACCTTGCAACCAGTAGGTATAAGTGGTCCATGTTTTATGCGCTCATGACGAGAGGAGAGTTTTCGTTGATCGTGACTCCTTGCTCTTGCACGATGATTTCTGCTGCAAAATTACGCTAAATTGCAGACAAAACAAAATTATTGGGCGATAAACTTCCTTGTTTGCGAAAAAAGTAGTAATTTTGCACCCAATAACCATATTAAAGTTCAAGTCATAATGGATTTACTGAAAGAAAGAATTATGCAGGAGGGCAGATGCTTTCCTGGTGGAATCTTAAAAGTAGACAGCTTTGTAAACCATCAGATGGACCCTATTCTGATGATGGACTTAGCTAAGGAATTCGTGCGCCTTTTCAAGGACATCAAGTACAACAAGATTATTACTATCGAGGCTTCGGGCATCGCGCCTGCCATCATGGTAGGTTATCTGACCAATCTTCCTGTTGTATTTGTGAAGAAAAAGCAGCCTAAGACTATGGAGGGTATGATTACCTCTGTGGTTCACTCTTTTACAAAAGACCGCGATTATACGGTTTGTGTGAGCAACAGCTATCTTACTCCTGAGGACCATGTTATCTTTATCGATGACTTCCTTGCCAATGGTAATGCGTCTAAGGGCGTGATGGACCTTTGCGAGAAGGCTGGTGCCAAGATTGAGGCGATGGGTTTCATCATCGAGAAGGCTTTCCAGCATGGTGGTGACTTCCTGCGCAAGGAGGGAATCCGTTATGAGGCGCTCGCTACCGTAGAGAGCCTGGATGATTGCAAGATTGTCTTGAAGTAAAACATCTTATTATATATAGTAAAAGCCGCCTGTAATAGGGCGGCTTTTTTCTTACTTGACGATATCAGCGGCATAGATTCCCATCGCCTTGTAGCCTGCAGGATTCGGGTGGAGCCAGTCGTTGCTGGCATATTCCCGCTTCATCTTTCTGTCATCATTCGGGTCTTGAAGCAGCTTGGCGAAGTCTAAAATGCCATCTGCGTTCTTTGCCTGACTTCGAATCCAGTCGTTTACATAGAGTCGGGCTGCTTCGTGGAAGTAGCTGTAGTAGCCGGCACCCTTGAAAGGCGTGATGGTGCCCAGATAAACTTTCATCTTCCGGGCCTTCGCCTTCCTCATCATTCCCTGTATGCTCTCTATAATCTGGCGGGCTACCGTTTCGCTGTTGCCGCTCTTGGCAGCACCTATGTCGTTGATGCCTTCAAAGATAATTACCTTCTTTACGCCGCTTTGCATCAGAATATCTCGGTCGAAGCGTTCCTTGGCGAGTGCCCCGAAACCGCCCGGAACGGTTACGCGGTTGTTGCCGATGCCCAGGTTCAGTACACCCTGGTTGGTTATCTTATGCTTCAGCTGCAGCATCTCCGACATTACATCGGGCCACCGGTTCTGGGCATTATCCGTAGAACATTTGCCGTCGGTGATGGAATTGCCCATGATGGCGATGGCACTCATGTTGGTGCTCATCGTATACACATCGATGCCGCTGATGTTGTACCAGTGGTTCTCGCGAAAAGCCTTTTCGAAGTTGGAGTGGGCATTGGTTACTCCCTTCATGATATAAGAGGTGGTACGTGAGCCCATGTGGACGGTAGGCACATCGGGAGCCGAGGTGTAGTTGATGGTGATGGCAACGCGCTCCAGGTTCTTGAGATTGAACTTCAGGGCATCGCTCACTATCTGTCTGCCGGCAGGGATGGTAGCCTTGTAGCTGTTGCCGAACTTGAAGTATTGAGCCGATTTGGCATCAATCTTGAAGGAGTCTTTGGCGTGAGCGATATAGATGGAGCGTATCACTACGGGTTGCATCGAGTAGATATTGCTCAGTTTCAGTCTTATCACGTCGCCTCCTACGCTTACCTTTACTATCTGGCGAACCGAACGGTTTGTCATGTTGTTATTATAGGGCATAAACGCTTTCACCACAGTCTGCGGTGCCGTAGCCCAAGTTCCAATCCATGTTTGTGCCGCCATCTGTAGTGCGTATGTGCAGATGAAGCATAGTATCATTATAAATCTTTTCACCTTGTTGTTATAATGATTTGATATTTTCTTCTGATAACCCTGTGAATTGCATGATTTGCTCTATAGGCAGACCAGCTTGACGCATTTTTAGGGCGATGGCTTTTTTTTCTTCAGTTTTACCTTCAGTTTTACCTTCCGCTCTACCTTCCGCTCTACCTTCCGCTCTACCTTCTGCTCTACCTTCTGCATGCCCTTCTAATCTAGCGTTTCCAAGAACGTCATTTTGAATCATGATGGCATTGACATGTTCATCGTAGGCGTGTCGTTCGGCATTCGACATAGAGTAGTATTTCAGCTTCTCGCGAGCTTCTTGCAATCCTGGTGCTTTCGTGTCAGGATTGATGACTCCGTTTTTGAGGTAATCAACCCATTCCTCCAATGGAGACTTGGCAACCTTGTTGAATTCATTGACGCGCACTAGCATATAGGTTGGGAATATTTCGGCAGGCGACTTTCTCACGATTGTATCTTTCTCCTTGGTACTGATGATGAGTTGGTCTTGCGTATGCAGGCCGATAAAATTGTTTTGCCCTACATAGATATAGTCCGACCCTTTGCCAAGGTCAAAATAAAGTATACTAATGGAATATACCTTTTTTACTTCTTTGTAGGTGTTGCCGAGATTGATATGCTCGGTAATAGCCTTTGCCACCCCATAGAGTACGCGCTCCAGATAATACAGCTCACTTGTGTTCTGTATCTCCACGATGATGATGTCCCCTTTGCTATTTTTCGCCTTGATGTCAACTCTGTTAAACTTGTCGTCGGCTTCCTGTTGATTACCCTCGCTTTCCAATATGTCGATAATCTTGATAGGCTCACCGATAAACACTGTAAGGAATCCCTCAAGTACTCCAAAGTTAGCCTTCTGACGAAGCAATCGTTTGATTGCCCAATCGAATCGAATGTATTTATCTTTTAGCTCTTCCATATAGATTTCCTCCTAAAATTAATATTCGGTTGCAAAGTTACGCTTTTCTTTTGAAAGAAGCAAGGATTTTTGGGAAAATGTTTGAGTTGTAAACTACTATTGTACTGTCAATGAGTTTATACTTGTACACCAGTAGGCTTATGGTTGTACAACTAAAGGGTATACAGTCGTACGACTAAAGAGTGTATAGTTGTACGATAATGGGGTGTTGCCACTAGGCTCGGCAGCTCTGCTGACTGCAGTCGGCAGAGCTGCTGACTAGGCTCAGCAGAGCTGTCGAGCCTAGTGGAAATCTTCAAGGAGCAGTCTGCTTGAACCTCAGATACTGTCTCTCTGAACCTCAGATACCGACTGCTTGAACCTCCTAATCTATATCTTTGACCCAGCGCAGTCGTATCCTTGCGCCAGATGAGCCGTCTCGTTACGTTTATTCAGCCACATTGTTATGCTTGCTCAGCTTATACCCACATATCATAAAGTCGTAATATTTAGTCATAAGCTTGCTCCATTAATTTTTTGTTTCGTTTCCAATACTTTTGAGCGATGTTGATTTCTATATCATCCATATTGGTTTCTGTTACTTCACCCTCGCTTGTCATTAC
>CAVBFV010000182.1:0-6755 GCA_963594575.1 Lachnospiraceae bacterium
TTTTGTACCTTTGAAGGCAATTCTGCTATAAAAAGCAGGCTATAAATATAAAATTCAAACTTGAATAAACTTATAAACAAATAAATAAACATAGAAGACCATGTCTGGATTTGCAATTTACAACTACAATTTCTTACGCATCATAAGACCTAACGAAGAATATCAACTTGAGTTCCCCGACTGGGTAAAAGTAAATGTGCAAGAATCATTTGAAAATCGCCAGCAATTGCTTGAAGAGCTTTTGCTGACTGATTTCGAGAAACCATTCCCGTTTGAGAATGCCAGAAAGAAACCATACTGGCACAAACAAATAGTGAAACCACAAGATAATGTCTATGTAATGCGTGTGGCAAATGTTACAAACGTAACGATTACCGACGAACACCTGATGTCTCAAAAATATGCTGATTATAGAAATTGTCTGGTCATCATCGACAATCGCCCAGGAATCCAACGCATCGCCATAGAGCGAAAATCTACGGCTTTCAGCCATACAAAAACTGTGGCTAATATTCTCGAAGCATCCTTCTGCAAACTGCTGAAGAGTAAACTGTTGAAGGTTGAACTATCTGCGGTTTACAGTTCGAATGTGTTTTGGGATATGCTGAAAAAATACCCTAATGGCTTCAGTAAAGTGACTTTTCATTTCCCTCATCTCAATTTAGATCGTCTGACCAAAGTGATGGATAAATATCTCAAAACGGCCCGTGAGGATTGGGATAGTGATCTTGATTTTACATTCGGTGCAAACGAAGGTGGTGCGGTAAAAATCGATCCGGAGAATTCGCGCCAGACTGCACTTATTGCAGGCGCATCAGGAGCGGGAGCATGGATAAAGATGCTTCCAAATGGTGAAAAAGGAAAGGCTATATTATGCGGCAAAAACCAATTCGTGGTGCGTGAACTCGATTCTGAGGTGTTTAATAATCTGGTAATCGGAGCACAGCCGATTCCTGGCATGGGACAATCTGCTATGGATAAGGTGAAGAGTTTTATGAAGGATATGCCGGATACATTTACTCATTAAGCTGATTAGGGGATGGAAAAGTTTGAACGTTTTTCGGAGGAGAGACTTACCTCCTTACGTGCCCGTTATAGGGGCGATGATTTGTTTAGAACCTGGACATGGATTCTCTGTTTGCTTGAGCAACAACTGAACGGTCTAAATGCTGTAGAAGTATGGAGTGAAACGGAAATGATTCGCCAGAAGCTGTCTGCAATCAAGGAACATCGTGATAATGAGGTAGAATTTCTTTATGGAGATCTCGTGAAACGGCACCAGTCTGAGTCCACCGCCATAATCATTCTTACGGTTCTATTCACCCAGATGTGTGATGCAGCACCAGATGAAGAGGATGATGCTGCCGAGCGTAATCCTAACCGGGCTGTCTGTATGGTCTTGGCTCGTCATTTGAAGAATAAGCCTTTTTTTGTGAAATTAATCACGGCATATAAAAGCAGACGCTACGATAACGAGGGAAATAAGATTATTTTACCCGTAACAGACTATTTGAATGTGAAATCTCCTTTGGAATTGATGGACGAAGAAGCTAAGGTAAAGGTGGAGAGATGGGTAGAAGAGATAGAGAAACTCACACGGGGAATCAGAGGCTTTCTGAATATAGACTGGGATGTTTACAAAAATATTTGGAGGAATATTTGTGCTGAACAAGAAATTTCTCTTTTGCTTAATGAGATACAGCCTCGAAAAAATTCATGGGGTCATAATCTGAAGCTAGTAGCGAATGTTCTTGGCATATTACATGTTACTCCTTATGGTGATGGTTTCGTGTTAGCAGGAAGTATCCAAACAATCAGCGATGCTGTAGGAGTGAACGTGAGAGCCTATATTGGAAACCATGCCGATTTTGGATCCAGTAATACTACTTTAACCAAAGAAATGCATGCTAAAATAAAGCAATTCATATTATCTGCAATCGGATAAAAAGCAGCTGTTTCAGATAAAGATAATGAGGGCGTTGATGAAATAATTCTGTCAGCGCCCTCTTTCTGTCTGATTACCAGCTGATAAGCAGCTGATAAGAAATAGCCTCCTTATTTTTTTATGCGTATTTTTATCTACAGACTAATATTCTTATCTTTGCGCTCGGATTTGGGAATCAGTTTCTCATTTCCGAGTTTTTTTATTTTAGTATTAACCTGAGCGGAGGCGGGGAACCTCACAAAGTGATTGAAGATGGCCATCGGGAATCCACGGCTTCTCTCGCAAACCGATCAGGAATCATGGCAGAAAAAAAACATCAGCTTACGGCTCTGGGCATTGCCTATAAAGCCGTCATCAAGCTGGGCTATACGCACAGCAAACTGGCAAGGCTCGACAGCAGCATCAACTATCCTACGCTGAGGAATATCAGAGACGGGAAGGAGATGAAGAAAGCTACGGAGCGGTTCTATCTGAAACTCTTCTTCGACCTTATTAATAAGGAATATGAACGGCGAATGGCCTGTGGGGGCGACGGAGCCGTCAGCCTGCTTATCGTGATGAAAAACATCCTTGAAGCGGAGCTGAAATAAAAAGTGGTGAAAAGATGAGGGGGCATTCTTTCACCAACTATTCCGCCGCATCGAAAGTGTTGCTATCTTTGCACCAGCTTTAGCAAGGTTGGGCGGATTAAAGAAAACCTTAAAGGAAGGTTAGACTTTGCGGTTTATAGATTATGAACGGAATGTTTATGAGAGTGGTGCAGCAGGGCGAGGCGTTCGCTGTACAGAGTCAGAAAAGTGAGAACGGACAGATGATGAAATGCAACATCGTTCTCCAGGAGATGGGCGGCAAGTATGAGAACCAGTATGCTGCGGTAATGTTGGGTAATATGGCGCAATGTAAGTTCGCTCCGGGAACATTGGTGGCGGTTACGCTCCGATTCACGACTCGTGAGTATAATGGTCAGGTTTACCAAGACATCCTCGTTACAGACATTGAAAAGGTAAAAGGGTAAAAAAGCTTTTTAAAGGTAAAAGGGTAAAAAGGTAAAAGGGTAAAAAGAACCTTAACCCTTTGCAACCACGTTATCATAAAGGGTAAAAAAGTAAAACTGAGTTGAAACAGAGGAGGATTTTCCATGGTAAAGCGCGCAACAATCCGGATGTTTCTTCTCCTAAAATTCAATTCAGATTATGAAAAAAGCAAACAAAAAGCAGGTGAAGAACCAGCAGGTGAATAATAACGGCTGCCAGCATGTGCAGCTCGGTGGAATGGCTTACTATGATGATAAGCAGTATTTCCTCTTCAGTCCTGATTCTGTAAATCAGGGTGTTGTAGAAGCGTTCCGCCGTCATGGCGTGGCTCAGCAAATGCAAGACGGAACATTTGATTTCGTAGCAGTTTCTAAGCCGAAAAGCCAGTCGGAACTGATTAAAAAACTGGCGCATGGTCGTGTGAGCAAGACCAAGGATGGGGCTATTCAGCTCACGCTGAAGGTGTTCTTCCATGAAGGACTCAACATCGCCCAAACGCTGACTGTTGAGTCAGCAGAAGGGGCTGATGCTTTAGTGGATTATCAATTAAAACGATAAGTAATAAGATAGATGAGTTGTTATTTAATTAAGGTGGAGAATGGGCACAAGGTTGCCCGCTCCATCACTTCGGAAGAGGAGTATAAGCAGCTGCGTGGAAGCAATGAGCAGAAGGCGAATCTTCGTCTGGCTCGTGCCGGAAACGATGCTGCGAAACGGAGACTGGTACAGTTTAACTACTCCGGCCATTATCCGCAAGGCGTGGTGAAGGGAATGAAACTGCCAAGCGATGCTTTCGGGTTTGATATGGATGAGCCGGAGGCTTTCGCCAAGGCTGCCAAGCTGCTGCTGAAAGAACCGGACAAGTACGGACTGCTGATGCTGGAACGTAGCGCACGACAAGGCGGACATGCGGTGTTTGAACGCGAAAAGGGCAAGACTATCTTGGAGAATCAGGTTAGGATTGCTACGATGCTCAAGTGCGAAATGGATACTTCGGCTCACGACATTAACCGGGTTTATTTCACTACTACATCGGATGGAGAAGATCTGCTCTTCCTATCGCCACGGCTCTTCAAGGATGCTTACGATGAGGCTGCTGTGGCTGCTGAAGGGAAAGTCCTGGAAGAGCGTGAAAGATACGGACAGGAGGAACTGCCGGAAGGGGCGCACAAGGCAAACAAGCATTATGAGCCTTGGAAGGAAGAATTCAAGAAGGATTCTCAAGGGTTTTTTAAGGGTCAGGAATTTAAGAATTCGAGAATTTCTGCTTCTGCTGTTTCAGCCTCTGCTGCGTCAACTTCTTCTACTGCGTCAACTTCTTCTACTGCGTCAACTGCTGCTGCGTCAACTGCTGCTTCAACTACTTCTGCTGCTCAGGACAATTATCTTGGGATTCCTTATGGGGAAATCATCAAGAAGTGGTGGCAGATGTATAATGATGGGCAGGAGCCGATGCGCTCCAACCGCAATACGCTGACCTTTGAGCTGGCTGTGAACCTGCGCCACATCTGTGGCTTTGACCGCAATCAGCTGGCTCAGATTATTCCCTGTTACGATGGGTTTCCCGAACAGGAAAAGATGGCTTGCATCAACTCGGCATTGAACGAGAAAATCACGCAAATGCCTAAGCGACTGAAGGATGTGCTCTCTGCCATCCGTCAGGAACGAATGAAGCAAGGAAATGTGGGTAGTGGTTCGGCGGCTGACAATGAGGCACTGGTAAATGCGCTGGACGAGGCTAACGCCAAGGATGATCTGTTCTATTATAATGCGCTGCCTAAGTTGCCGCAAGGCATTCGGGATTCCATCAGCGCAGTGGGTCCGGCACTGGCTCTGCCTGTAATCACAGCCATCTGTCCTGCCATCGGAATGCTCGCAACGGGCGTGAAGGTTTCCGTTCACGGCAAGATGAACTCGCTGAACCTCATCTCCTACATCGCCGGTGATTTTGCATCTGGTAAGGGAAGTATTGACCCCGTGATTGACGCATGGACTTCGGAAGTGAAACAGATGGACAAAATGTATCAGCAGCAGGAGGATGAATGGAGAGCCAAGAAGCGTGCGGCCAAGAATAAGAAGGAGCAACCGGAAGAACCAAAGCTGCCTGTAAGATGTCTTACTTTAAATAATACGGTGGCCAACCTTGCAGAACGACTGGCTAATACTGAAGGCAAGCACGCCTTCTCGTTCACTCCGGAAGCTGACACCGTAGCACAGAAGTGGAAATCGGCAATGAGCGATTTTTCTGTCATGTTAAGACAGGCTTACGACGGAACGAGCTATGAGCGCGAAGCAAGAAGTGCAGATGCAGTGAATGTTCATATCGAACATCTTTTGTGGAACGTTGTGATGTGCGGAACGCCAGATGCACTCTATCGAGTAGTGAACAATTATACGGATGGTTTCCAAAGCCGTATTGTCGTGGCGCGAACGCCGGACAACACGTTCACTCCGCTTACAGACAATCTCTTTGTGCTGACCGAAACTCAACGTGAGCACATACGGCAGATAGCTCATCTCTTGCCCCTGATGGAGGGCGAGGTGGTTCTGCCTAAGTTGGAGAATAAGGGCAGGGAGTGGCTGGAACAGATACGATTGGAGACCATGAAAAATGACGACAAGGTGAAAGCCCGCCAGCGTTTCCGTATCTGTCCTACCACGATGAGAATGATGACCTGCATCATGCTCTGTAAGGTGGCCGAGACGCTGATTCAGAAACATGGTTTTCAGGGTGCCGAGAAGCAGCTGAAACAGAATCCGCTGTTATGGAAGGAAATGATCGTAAAGACGCAGACACCAACCATGCTCGAAGCCTTCAATATCCTGGCAGATTATCAGTTGGACAATGCACTCTACTTCTTCCGCAGTCGCATAGAGGATGCATTCTCATCCAAGAGTTATTGCGGTCAGACGACTTATGATCGTTCCCGACGCGGCAAAAATGATTCCATCTTCGAGCGGCTTGACGTTACTTTTTCCTTTGAACAGGCATTACAGCAAAGTATAGCAGTAAAGGGGGCAAACGTAACTCGTGAGGTTGTTAGACAGATGTTGAAAAACTGGAAGCGGCAGGGATTGATAGGTGTGCTGCCCGATATGCGTTACCAGAAGGTTCAACCTGTAGTATAATAGTGGTTTAAAGTAAGTGACCATTAATACATCCGGTCATTAACGGTCACGGTCATTTTCGGTCATTAAGGATTTTCAGTAAGGAAATCCTTAATGGCCCTATCAATAAATCAATTTAATTTTTTGATATTTATGGAAATAATCATTTATCGCCGTCGCTTTACCCGATGGGGAGTAGATGGCACATTAGTAATAAAGGGTACGAAAGTTTGTAATACCATAGAACATCCTGAGCATTATTTGCCTGCAGGAGACTATGAGATAGCTTTTGTTTCTATAGCTAATAAGAGTAGGAAAATGCCTGTTATCCTGAGGAAGGGACAGGCTGTTTGGGAAGTGGGCATCAATTCTCCTTGTCTCAAGCCCGGAAATGGTCCGATGACGCTGAAATATGGATGCATCATTCTGGGTAAGGCTGTAGCCTCTGGGCTGGTGATTCATTCTCAGGAATACTTCGACCGACTTTGTGAACGATTAAGGAAGGCTTCTAAAAAGATGGAGTGTATCAAGTTACATATCATAGATTGGGGTAGTGATGATATCTCGATAGCATTTTAGGATTTCCACCCTAACATTCATTCATTTAAAATAGCAATATCATGCGTAAGATAAAGGAAATCATCATTCATTGCAGTGCGACCAAGGAA
>CAVBFV010000183.1:0-6701 GCA_963594575.1 Lachnospiraceae bacterium
TGTGAAAATAGGAGGCAAATGCCTTTTGTGATTAGCATTTACCTCCTACCCGATTCCTTTTTCAAAACTATTTGCTCTTTTAGGGTTTTTCCTAATCATTATTAGGGATTTTTTTGCTTTTGTTCTTTTAGTTCTTTGTATCTTTGCAGCAGAAATTTAAAGCTTAATGAAGATGAAAAAGATTATGCTTTTTGTAGCTTGCTCTTCTTTGCTGTTGAGTAGCTGCGATACTTATACGGGAAGTGGTGCTTATGCTGGTGCCACATTTGGTTCTATTCTTGGTTCTGCTATCGGTGGCTTGTCTGGTGGTCCTAGAGGTTCTGATATGGGTACTATTATTGGCATGGCTGGTGGTGCTGCAGTTGGAGCGGCAATTGGTAGTCAGGCTGACCAAAAATCCCAGCAGCAAAGAGAATCTGTTTATCGAGATAGATCACACCGTGATCATCACTCTTATCAGGATGGAGTTTATCAGCAATCTTCACCTGTTTATTCCAATGATGAAATCTTTGATTCAACTAATTCTGGTGATGATAGGATTTATGATTTCAATGATAGGGATTATACCGGAAGTTATAGTGCTCAGCAGCCTGTAGCTACTATTCCTAGTTCTACTTTGGAAGAACTGGGACAGAATTATGCTTATTCATCCTCTTTGGAAATAATGAATGCTCGTTTTGTTGATTCAAATGAGGACAATACTTTGAATAGGAATGAAACAGCTAAGGTTATTTTTGAAATCCGAAATAACGGACCTCACACTTTATTTGATGTAGTTCCTACCGTTATTGAGACTACCGGCAATAAGCATATTTTCATATCTCCAAGTGTTCATGTAGAAAGTATTTCTCCTGGCCATGTGATTCGATATACGGCTATGGTCAAGGCTGATAACCGTTTGAAGAATGGTACAGCTTGTTTCTGTGTTTCAGTTATACAAGGCGGTAAGACGATTTCTAAGGTTAATCAGTTTGATATTCCGACAAAATCCAGATAACATTCCGGTATGAAAATGAAATGTGTGATAGTATCTCATTTTAGGATTCTGTTATATATAAAAAGGTAAAGGCGAGAATCAATGATGATTTTCGCCTTTGCCTTTTGCTTTATCTGTATTGTGCTTTTTAAATTCAGCCTTGGTTACCTCTTTGCTTTTATGGTGCTCTGTTTTATTTATTACCTTTGAAGTAATTTTATTTGTTTCTTTTTTACTGCTGTGATGATTTTCCTTATTCCTGTCAGTAGTTCCCCACTTGTTAGGAAATTCATATTCAGTTTCAGCCACTTCGAAATCAATCTTAGGCAATTTTGTGTCCTCTGGTTTGTAAGGAATCGGGTTTTCCACCCTTTCAACTTTTACAGTCGCTACGCCTTGTGCAATCATACCAATTTCTTTTGCAGCCTTCCATGATAGGTCAATGATTCTACCTCTTCCAAACGGCCCTCTGTCGATGACTTTTACGATCGTACTCTTGCCATTGCTAAGGTTTGTAACCTTGAGGTGCGTTCCGAAGGGATAAAACCGATGTGCACATGTTAAACTGTCATGATGTATTCTCTGTCCGCTTGCAGAGCGGGCACCTGTTGCTCTCTTAGAGTAAAATGAAGCCTTGCCGTGCTGATGCTTTTGTCCGTAGCATGGAACCAGACTGAATATAGCCAAGATGGCTGAGATGAACGATTTTGTAACCATATCTTCATGTTTTATGGCGCAAATATAAAAAAAAATGCTGAAAGATGCAAGTAAATCTCAGAAAATCAGTATCTTTGCACAAACTTTAACTTCATTTATGGAAAATAATATACCCCAGGAGTGGAATAAATTCTACTTGAAAGACGTATCGTTTGTGAATCTGATGATGCGCCGTATCTACAATGTACTGATTGTAGCCAATCCTTACGATGCGTTCATGCTTGAAGATGATGGACGTATCGAAGAGAAGATATATAATGAATATATGGAGCTGGGGCTCCGCTATCCGCCAACCTTTACTCAGGTTTCTACTACCGAAGAGGCTGCTGCTGTGCTGCGTTCTACCGTCATTGATCTGGTGATTTGCATGCCTGGCAATGCTGACAATGATGCCTTCGACGTAGCGCGTGACATCAAGGGTAAGTTTCCTAATATCCATTGTGTAGTTCTTACGCCTTTCTCTCATGGTATTACCAAGCGTATGCAGAATGAAGACTTGAGTATCTTTGATTATGTCTTCTGCTGGCTTGGAAACACCAATCTTATTCTTTCTATCATCAAGCTGATAGAGGATAAGATGAATCTTGAGCATGACATACAGGAAGCAGGCGTGCAGATGATTCTCCTGGTAGAAGATTCTATCCGTTTCTATAGTTCTATATTGCCTAATCTCTATAATTATATATTGGAGCAGAGCAAGAACTTTTCTCAGGAGGCTCTGAACCGGCATGCGGCTACCATGCGTATGCGTGGCCGTCCTAAGGTGGTCTTGGCTCGTACTTACGAGGAAGCCCAGAAACTGTATGATAAGTATTCTGATAACACGTTGGGTGTAATCAGCGATGCTCGTTTCCCGTTAAAGAGTGCTGCCAAAGCTTTTGGTAATGAGGTGATGCCTGAAGAGAAGCCTAAGCATCGTACGGATACTTTCGGTCGCGAGAAGTGTCCTGATGCTGGTTTGCAACTCTTCCGTTATATCAGGAAGAACGATCCTTTCGTTCCGCTTATCATAGAAAGTTCTGAAAGTGAGAACCGTGCGAAGGCAGAGGCAGAAGGTTTCCGCTTTGTTGACAAGAATTCGAAGAAGATGAGCGTAGATCTTCGCCGTCTGATGGAAGAGCACATGGGCTTTGGCGATTTCATATTCCGTGATCCTAAGACTCATGAGGAAATTATGCGCATTCATAGTTTGAAGGAGTTGCAGGATAATATCTTCAATATTCCTAACGATTCCATGCTCTATCATATCAGCCGCAACCATATGAGCCGTTGGCTTTGTGCTCGTGCCATCTTCCCGGTATCAGCCTTCCTGAAGCATGTTACCTGGGAGAAATTGCAGGATGTTGATGCGCACAGACAGATTATCTTCGATGCCATCGTGCAGTATCGTCATATGAAGAACCTCGGTGTTGTGGCTGTTTTCGACCGCATGAAGTTTGACAAGTATGCCCACTTTGCCCGCATCGGTGAAGGATCCTTGGGCGGAAAGGGTAGAGGTCTTGCTTTCCTGGACAATGTCATCAAGCGTCATCCTGAGTTCAATCAGTTTGAGAATGCCACCGTACAGATTCCGAAGTCTGTTGTGCTCTGTACTGATATCTTTGATGAATTCATGATGAGCAACAATCTCTATCCGATAGCTTTGAGTGATGCCAGCGACGATGAGATACTGAAGCACTTCCTGCATGCCCAGCTGCCCGATTCGCTGATAGCCGACTTCTTCACCTTCTTCGAGGCAACGAAGAGTCCTATCGCCATCCGTTCAAGTTCGCTGCTCGAAGATGCCCACTATCAGCCATTTGCCGGTATTTATTCTACCTATATGATTCCATATCTGGAAGATAAGTATCAGATGCTGCAGATGCTGGCCTGTGCCATCAAGGGTGTCTATGCTTCTGTGTTCTATCGTGATTCGAAGGCTTACATGACTGCCACGAGCAATGTCATCGATCAGGAAAAGATGGCTGTCATCTTGCAGCAGGTCGTAGGTAAAGATTATGGCACGCGGTTTTATCCTACCATGAGCGGTGTGCTCCGTTCGCTCAATTATTATCCGATAGGTGATGAAGAGGCTGAAGAGGGTATAGCCAGTCTGGCCTTGGGCTTGGGTAAATATATCGTAGATGGAGGTCAGACCCTTCGTGTTTGTCCTTACCATCCGAATCAGGTGCTCCAGACATCGGAAACTGAGCTGGCTCTGCGCGACACCCAGACCCAGTTCTATGCGCTGGATATGAAGCATGTGGGCAATGATTTCAAGGTGGACGATGGCTTTAATATTCTTAAACTCCGGGTGAAGGATGCTGTAGAAGACCAGAGCCTTACCTATATCGCATCTACTTTCGATCCGTACGATCAGGTCATCAATGATGGAGTCTATGAGAATGGCCGCAAACTGATAACCTTCTCAAGTGTGCTCCAGCATGGAGTGGTGCCTTTGCCAGAGATACTGCAGATGTCGATGAAGTATGGAGCAGGGGCTATGCGCAGACCTGTGGAGATAGAGTTTGCCTGCAATATCAATAATGACAGGACTTGCGAATTCTATCTTCTTCAGATTCGTCCTATCATCGATGCCAAGGAGATGCTTGATGAAGATGTGAAGGCTATCCCTGATTCCGACTGCCTGTTGCGTTCGCACAATTCGCTGGGTCATGGCATCAGCGAAGATGTGGTTGATGTGGTTTATGTGAAGTATGATGACCACTTTTCTGCGATGAATAATTTTTATGTAGCCGATGATATAGAACGAATCAACCGCAAGTTCCTTGCTGACGGCAAGAACTATGTGCTGATAGGTCCTGGCCGTTGGGGCTCCAGCGACCATTATCTGGGTGTACCTGTAAAGTGGCCGCATATCAGCGCTGCCCGGGTTATCGTAGAGGTGGCTCTGAAGAATTATAATATCGATCCTAGTCAGGGTACTCACTTCTTCCAGAACCTCACCTCTTTTGGCGTGGGATACTTTACGGTAGATACAAATACCGGTGAAGGCGGCTTTGTAAATAAGGAAATCCTGGATGCAATGCCGGCTGTAGAGGAGACGCAATATGTCCGTCATGTGCGCTTTGAGCACCCGATGAGAATTCTGATGGATGGTAAGAAGCAGGAAGGAGCCGTCTTGATTCCGAAGGAATGACGGGAAGAGTTGTCTCTGAATAGCCATCAGAAACGTTCTATTTCTAGTTAAAGATGTATTTACAGTAGGATAAAATCTTCGTTCATCGACGCTGAATGTCCGTTCAGCGACGTTGAACCGCCGTTCAAAGACGTTGAACCGCCGTTCAGCGTCGATGAACGGAGATTTCATCTGATAGTAAAGACAATTATATTTGATATAAACAACAAATAATACTGGAAATGTTTGGAATTTCCATCGAAAAGCCTTACCTTTGTTCCCAGCTAAAATGAATGCCTTATGAATATGTTAACAGAACAACAGACAGATACAAATCAGACAACCGACAGGAAATATCTTGTCCCATTTATTCTCATTACGTCGCTCTTCTTTTTGTGGGGCTTCGCTCGTGCCATTCTGGATGTGCTCAACAAGCACTTCCAGAATGCTTTGCACATCAGTATTACTCATTCCGCCCTTATTCAGGTTACCACCTATCTGGGTTATTTCCTGATGGCAATACCTGCTGGCTTCTTTATCAACCGGTATGGTTATCGCCGTGGAGTAGTCTTCGGTCTGCTCCTCTTTGGTGTGGGCGCCTTGCTCTTTATCCCGGGTGCTACGGTGGGCAGTTTCTCTGCATTCCTGCTCTGCCTTTTCATTATCGGGTGCGGTTTGGTGTTCCTGGAAACAGCTGCCAATCCCTATGTTACCGAACTGGGTGCCAAGGAAACAGCTACCAGCCGACTGAACTTATCGCAGTCGTTTAATGGATTGGGTGGCATTTTCGCCACACTTTGCATCGGTCAGTTCCTCTTCAACCATACCGAAGAGGGCGGCAATGTGGTGGTGCCTTATACCATTCTGGGTATTCTGGTTTTGGTGATAGCTCTGGTTTTCTCACGTGTAGATTTACCGGAAATCAGTCATGTGGCAACAGCAGAAGATGAGGCAGCCGGTTCTAATATCAGCAAACTCTTTTCCCATCACAAGATGTTCGTGTTTGGACTTCTGGCTTTGCTGAGCTATGAAGTGGCAGAGATTTCAATCAATTCCTACTTCATCAATTTCGTTACGGGCATGAAATGGATGGACGACCGCACGGCTTCCGTAGCCCTGACTTGTGCGCTGGCATTCTTTATGGTAGGCAGATTCCTCGGTTCCTGGATTATGCGCCGAATCAAGGCAACAACGATGTTGCTGATCTGCGCTGTGGGGTGTGTTGTCTGTATACTTTTAGTCCTGTCAAATCTGGGTAAGCTATCGCTGGTAGCCCTGCTTTGCAACTATATGTTCGAGGCCATCATGTTCCCTACCATCTTCAGTATCGCCCTCACGGGGTTGGGTAATCTTACCAAGACAGCCTCTTCGCTTCTGATGATGACGCCAATAGGCGGTTGTGGTTTCCTGTTGATGGGACTCATCGCCGACCGTACTCATTTTACACTTCCTTTCCTGGTACCGCTCGTAGGATTTGTCATCGTTCTGGCTTATGCGGCTCGTGAATATAAACTTGCCAAGAAGTAACTGGCGGTTGGGACAGAAAGATGTAAATATAAAGATGTTAAATTGCTAACTGCGTTTAGCAAAAGCTTTGTGTTTTGTAGGGTATAGGTGCGGAATTAACTTTTTTAACTCGATTGCAACACGAAAAATCGAATTATCATTTTGCTGTCTCAAAAGAAAAAGGTAAATTTGCACTCGGTAAGGAAAGAGCCTCATAAGTTCTACACCTTATTATATATATGAAAGAAAAGAATGTTTCATTAAACAATAAATTAATAACAATTATGGCAGTAGATTACAAGAAAATCGGTCTTGTGAACACTAAGGAGATGTTCGCAAGAGCTATCAAGGGCGGTTGGGCCGTTCCTGCTTTCAACTTCAACA
>CAVBFV010000184.1:0-6627 GCA_963594575.1 Lachnospiraceae bacterium
AAGGTTTCTAAGGATGGTGTCATCACTATCGAGGAGAGCAAGAGCCGTGATACCAACATCGGTGTTGTTGAGGGTATGCAGTTTGACCGTGGTTACTTGAGCGGTTACTTCATGACAGATGCAGACAAGATGGAGTGTGTAATGGATAACCCATACATCCTTCTTTATGATAAGAAGATTTCTAACTTGAAGGAGTTCTTGCCAATTCTCCAGCCTGCTGCTGAGAGTGGTCGTCCTTTGTTGGTTATCGCTGAGGATGTTGATTCTGAGGCTTTGACTACTTTGGTAGTTAACCGTTTGCGTGGCGGTTTGAAGATCTGTGCTGTGAAGGCTCCAGGTTTCGGCGATCGTCGCAAGGCTATGTTGGAGGATATCGCCGTGTTGACTGGCGGTGTTGTTATCTCTGAGGAGAAGGGCTTGAAGTTGGAGCAGGCTACTTTGGAAATGTTGGGTTCAGCAGACAAGGTAACTGTTACCAAGGACAATACAACTATCGTTAACGGTCATGGCGAGAAGGCTAACATCCAGGATCGTGTAGCTCAGATTAAGAACGAGATTGAGAATACCAAGTCTTCTTATGACAAGGAGAAACTTCAGGAGCGTTTGGCTAAGCTCGCCGGTGGTGTAGCTGTCCTCTATGTAGGTGCCAACTCTGAGGTTGAGATGAAGGAGAAAAAGGATCGTGTTGACGATGCACTCTGCGCTACCCGTGCCGCAATCGAGGAAGGTATCGTAGCCGGTGGTGGTACCACTTATATCCGTGCTCTCGAGGCATTGAAGGATATGAAGGGTGACAACGCTGACGAGACAACAGGTATCCGTATCGTAGAGCGTGCTATTGAAGAGCCTCTCCGTCAGATTGTAGCCAATGCCGGTGGTGAGGGTTCTGTAGTTGTTAATAAGGTACGCGAGGGCGAGGGTGACTTCGGTTACAATGCCCGCAAGGATGTTTACGAGGATATGCGCCAGGCTGGTATCGTAGATCCTGCCAAGGTAGAGCGTGTGGCTTTGGAGAATGCAGCTTCTATTGCAGGCTTGTTCCTGACAACAGAGTGTGTATTGGTTGACAAGCCTGAGCCTGCACCTGCTGCTCCTGCTGCAGCACCTGGTATGGGTGGCATGATGTAATTTTGTGAATGATTTGCGCAAACAAAGCACATCGTAAGACTGCGAGTTTGCAAAGCGAAAATATCAAATAGGGGTGATTCTCAGCGAATTATCCCTATTTTTTTGTTTTTTTAGTTATAAAGATGCAAAAAATAGCAAAATTATTTGGCTCGAATAATCTTTTTTTGTAACTTTGCATCGTAAATAAAAGAAAGTATCATCCCAAGGGATGGCAAAGATATTTTTTTGATTTGTTTTAGTAGATTAGTTTTTAAGTAGTTTGTTTTTGGAAATCGGTTGTCGTGAGACATCCGATTTTTTTTTGTTTTTATTTTGTTTTCTCAATTTAATTGTGTAATTTTGCAGCATAATAGAAAATTCATAGCATGAACAATATTGATTGGAAAAAAGCAGTGGTCTTTCTGATTGTTATCGGAGGACTCATTTATATTACAAAGGCAGAGTTGGGAATGACGACTACAAACTCGTTCCTTACTACGCTGGGTATCTTATTGCTTCTCTTTATCGGAGATAACTTCGCACAGAAGATTGATGATGATCGGAAACGACGTAAACTGAATAATGATGGAAAAGCTGATTGATCTATATAAGAAATGGGCAGGTGAAGAACCAGCTGATGTCATTAAACTGGCAGGGCAGGGGAGTAACCGGCAGTATTTCCGTATCATCAGGCAGGATGGTGATACGGTAATTGGTGTGATTGGAACCAGTCGTGACGAGGATCATGCCTTTGTATATCTGGCTCATCATTTCCAGCTCAGACAGTTGCCTGTTCCCCAGATTCTGGCGGTGAGTGACGACGAACTCTGCTATCTTCAGACAGACCTTGGCGGTACTTCGCTTTTCGATGCCATCAAGGGTGGACGTGATGCGGGCGGACGCTACAATCAGAAAGAGAAGGAACTCCTGAAGAAAACCATTCGAGAACTTCCGAATATCCAGATTCGCGGTGCAAGAGGATTGGACTGGCAGAACTGCTATCCGCAGCCAGAATTTGATGTAGATAGTGTACTCTTCGACCTCAACTACTTCAAGTATTGTTTCCTGAAGCCTACCGATTTGGATTTTCACGAACTGAAGCTCGAAGCCAACTTCCGGCTTTTTGCCAAGGATCTGACATCAGAACCGATGGATTGTTTCCTTTATCGCGATTTTCAGGCGCGCAACATCATGCTGGATGATAAGGGGAATCCATACTTTATTGATTTTCAGGGTGGTAGAAAAGGACCGTTCTATTATGACCTCGCCTCATTCCTCTGGCAGGCATCTGCTAAGTATCCGTTCAAACTGCGCAGAGAACTGGTTTGGGAATACTACCAGTCATTGAAGCATTATACCGAGGTACCATCGGTGCGCCATTTTGTAAACCGGTTGAGTCTTTTTGTGCTCTTCCGTACCTTACAGGTTTTGGGCGCCTACGGATTCCGCGGCTATTTCGAACGCAAGAAGCATTTCATCGACAGTATTCCGCCAGCTATCCAGAATCTGCGCGATCTTCTGAAGATGGGTGACAAGGTGTTCCCTTATCCTTATATGATGGATATGTTGAGAAGACTGACCGAATTGCCACAGTTCAAGGTGATAGAGAGTGTGGCGCTGAGTCGTGCAGACGGCTATAAGACTACCGACAACAATATCTATCGTGCGCATCCGCAGGACGGACCTGCCACCTATTCTAAATATGATGGTAAGGGACCGCTGGTGGTAAGAGTGTATAGTTTTTCTTTCCGTAAGGGCATTCCAGAGGATCCGTCGGGCAATGGTGGAGGTTATGTCTTCGACTGCAGAAGTACCCATAACCCTGGCAGATACGAGCCTTATAAGAAGTTGACGGGTCTGGATGAGCCTGTTATCCGATTCCTGGAGGATGATGGTGAGATATTGAAGTTCCTGGATCATGTCTATGCACTTGCCGACCATCATGTAAACCGCTACATGCAGCGTGGTTTCACCTCTCTGATGTTCTGTTTCGGATGTACAGGCGGTCAGCATCGCAGTGTATATTCTGCGCAGCATCTTGCCGAACATATTCACCGGAAGTTTGGTGTAGAAGTGCATATTTGTCATCGTGAACAGCATATTGAACAGGTTTTGCCGGCAAAACAATAGAAAAATAGCGTGCAAATTTGGCTATCTCGCAAAAAGTTAGTAAATTTGCACGCACATTTTAAAATAGCTATTTAGCAATGATGCAAGCAATGATATTCGCAGCAGGTTTGGGCACTCGCCTTAAGCCACTTACCGACCGCATTCCGAAGGCTCTGGTAAGTGTCGGGGGAGAACCTTTGCTCAAACGTGTCATCTTTCAGTTGAAGGATGCCGGTTTCACTCGCATTGTAGTGAACGTGCATCATTTCTCCCAACAAATTATCGATTATCTCAGAGAACATGACAATTTCGGGCTGGATATCCGTATCAGCGACGAGAGCGAAATGCTGCTCGAAACAGGTGGCGGTATCCGGAAGGCATGGCCGCTCTTCAACCAGTCAGAGCCTATTCTTATCCACAACGTGGATATTCTGAGTAATGTAGATCTGAAGAAATTCTACCAGATGGAAAGTCAGGATATGATAGCGGCACGCCTGATGGTGAGCGAACGCAAGACCAAGCGCTATCTGCTCTTTGATGACAGCATGCGACTGGTGGGATGGACGAATATAGAAACGGGCGAGGTCAAGAGTCCTTATCCTGATCTCAATCCCAAAGATTATAAGATGTATGCTTTTTCTGGCATTCACATGGTCGCCCCATCGCTCTTCCCGCTGATGGAGGATGAACCGGATAAGTTCCCTATCATGGACTTCTATCTGAAGCATTGCGACAAGGTGCGCATTGAGGGATATGTGAAGAACGACCTCAAGCTGATGGATGTGGGAAAGCAGGAGACGCTGAAAGAGGCGGAAGCATTCCTGAAATCGTTAGTTAATAGTTTATAGTTAATAGCGGCTATGCCGTATAGCAAGATTACTATAAACTATAAATTGTAAACTGTAAATTAAAATTAGATATTATGCAACAGAAGATTATTATTTTGGATTTCGGTTCACAGACCACACAGCTGATCGGCCGTCGTGTTCGTGAGCTTGATACCTTCTGCGAGATTATGCCTTACAACAAGTTTCCAAAGGATGACCCATCTGTGATTGGTGTCATCTTGAGCGGTAGCCCTTATTCCGTTCATGATCCGGAAGCTTTCAAGGTAGATCTGAGCCAGTTTATCGGCCGCATTCCTGTACTCGGCATCTGCTACGGTGCTCAGTTCCTCTCTTACGCCCAGGGCGGTAAGGTGGAGGCTGCTGACAGCCGCGAGTATGGTCGTGCTAATTTGGAACATTTCGACAAGGAGAATCCTTTGTTCAAGGGATTCATCGAGAACTCTCAGGTATGGATGAGCCATGGTGATACCATTACTGCCATCCCTGAGGATTACAAGTGCATCGCTTCTACTGCCAATGTGAAGTATGCTGCTTATGCTTCTACCAAGCAGCCTGTTTGGGCTGTTCAGTTCCACCCAGAGGTGTTCCACTCTTTGCAGGGTACACAGCTCCTGAAGAACTTCGTGGTAGATATCTGCGGTAGCAAGCAGGACTGGAGCGCTGACTCTTTCGTTGAAACTACTGTTGCTGAATTGAAGGCACAGTTGGGCGACGACAAGGTTATCCTCGGTCTCTCTGGTGGCGTTGACTCCAGTGTAGCTGCCGTTCTCCTGAACAAGGCTATCGGTAAGAACCTTACCTGTATCTTCGTTGACCACGGTATGCTCCGCAAGAACGAGTTCCGTGATGTAATGGAGGATTACAAGTGCTTGGGTCTGAATGTAATCGGTGTTGATGCTTCAGAGAAGTTCTTCGCTGATCTGGCTGGTGTTACTGACCCTGAGGAGAAGCGTAAGATTATCGGTCGCGACTTCGTTGAGGTTTTCAATGCTGAGGCTAAGAAGCAGACTGGTGCCAAGTGGTTGGCTCAGGGTACTATCTATCCTGACCGTATCGAGAGTTTGAATATCACCGGTAAGGTCATCAAGAGCCATCACAACGTAGGTGGTCTTCCTAAGGAGATGAACCTTCAGTTGTGTGAGCCTTTGAAGTGGTTGTTCAAGGATGAGGTTCGTCGCGTAGGTCGTTCTATGGGTATGCCTGAGCACCTGATTACCCGCCACCCATTCCCAGGTCCTGGTTTGGCAGTCCGTATCTTGGGCGATATCACTCCTGAGAAGGTACGTATCCTTCAGGATGCTGACGATATCTATATCCGTGGCTTGCGTGAGTATAAGGTGAAGTTGAGTGGTGAGGAAGCTCGTCGCGTCCTGGCTGCCGGTGTTCCTGCTGACATGCAGAATGGCGAGATCGAGGTTTCTCTCTACGATCAGATCTGGCAGGCTGGTACCGTATTGCTTTCTACTGTCCGTTCAGTAGGTGTGATGGGTGATGAGCGTACATACGAGCACCCGGTTGCCTTGCGTGCTGTAACCAGTACTGATGCGATGACTGCTGACTGGGCACATCTTCCTTATGATTTCATGGCTAAGGTAAGTAATGAGATTATTAATAAGGTGAAGGGTGTAAACCGTGTATGTTATGACATCTCTTCAAAACCACCTTCGACAATTGAGTGGGAATAAACAGAATAAAAAAAGTCGCCTTCAAAGAGGGCGACTTTTTTTTATTCTTATTTCTGGTTCTTCAGGAGATCACGTATTTCCATGAGAAGTTTTTCTTCATTGCTTGGCTCCGGAGTCTTAGGTGTTTCTGCCGGTTTTTCCTCTTCCTTCTTCTTGGAAATCTTGTTCACCACCTTGATGAGCATGAAGATACAGAAGGCAACGATGAGGAAGTCGAAACAGGTCTGGAGGAAGTTACCGTAGTTGATGGTAGCCGCCTTCAGTTCCTCACCCGCTACATTGACGGTAGGTAGGGTGAATTTGAGGTCGGCGAAATTCACGCCGCCAATCAACCATCCTATAGGAGGCATGATGACGTCATCAACAACAGAGCTTACGATTTTGCCAAAGGCACCACCGATGATAACACCGACAGCCATGTCGAGCACATTGCCACGCATGGCGAATTCCTTGAATTCATTCAAAAATTTACTCATACTTTTATCTTTTTAATTATAACTATAGTTTGATAGTTCTTCTTTTTCTCTTTTCTTATATATATAATAAGGTATAGAATGCTGAGTTTTTCCTTTGCTTTTTGCAATATGGAGTTGTCAGTATGGCATGTAATGAGTGAAAATAATGCCAATATTAAAGCTCTACTATTCTTTTTTAACTTATTTAATACTCATTCTGGTTGCAAAGTTAGAAAAAAATTAGTAACTTTGCGCTCGAAAAGAAGAAAAATGCTCTAAGGCGTAAAATTTTGAATGTTTCAGCATCAGATGAACGCTCGAAAGCAGTTAAAAAAGTAATTTTTATTAAACTTTTAATTTAAATATTAAGAACAATGATTAAGATTGGTATTAACGGATTTGGCCGTATCGGTCGTTTCGTAT
>CAVBFV010000185.1:0-6566 GCA_963594575.1 Lachnospiraceae bacterium
TTGGCTATCGTGGAGATGAGCGAATAGAGCAGCATCATTCCCGTAGAACGGATAATGATAGGCCATTTCATACGTTCATACATGCCGTCGTTCTGTACTTCGAAATACATGTACAGCGCATAGGCTCCGATAAAGAGGAAACCCAGACAGTACATCCACTTTAGGTGAACATTCTTGGCTCGGGCGATGACGGCGAATATCAGTCCCACGGTGTAGCCCACCATCACCCAGTTGCCTAGCGTGGCGTTCTGCCAGTTGTCTATCTTCATGCTCACATTGGTGAACACGTTGACAAACATGGCACTCGAATTGCAGACCATCAGCAGGAAGAAGAGCAGGATGCCGTAGTTGATGACCCTGAGCTGGAACACCTCCATGATGAAATAAGGTGAACGCCTCGTCTTCTCCAGATAGATGAACAGAGCGGTAAAGATAAGACAGACCACCGAAGAGAAACGGATGGTAGGATCATCAAACCAGTCGAGCGTCTTGCCGAAAACCATGACATAAGCAAACGAACAGAGCATGATACTGAACACCGTAACATTGCCAAACTTCGACATCGTTATCGGGAACTTCGGCATCGGATACTCATGATAAGGCATGGTGAAGAACACGATGATGATGCCTGCCAGCATGAATGCCATCATGAAATGATAAACATACTGCCACTCATAGGCATAGGCAAGCCATGCCGTTAGCCAGGTTCCCAACTGTCCGATAATCATGAAAAAGAGATAGATAACCGGCTGCGAAACCATCTTCTCCGAATCTACCGCATCCCATGCTTCCTCGGTAGTAGGCTCGCATCCCGGCGTGATATTCCTCGTAGCCTCTATTCCGAAACCATATCTGATGAGCACAAAGAGATGCGCCATCAGCAGCGTCTGACGGACAAAACCCATCAGCAGACTGCACAGTCCGAGTATGAACAGCGAGTCGGTCTGGGCACACACGAAACTGAGGATAAAGAGAATGGAGAAGCCCACGATACACATCATCTTCTCTCTACGGATGCACACCAGCTCATAGAAGAACGGCGAGAAAGCCGCCATTCCTATCGAGGTGCAGAAGCCCGCAAAGGCGATGTATTCCGACTGGATGCCGAGCCCGCTCATCATCTCGCCGCTATTGGCAGAATAGACACCACTCATCGTAATCATCGGCACGAAGAGGATGATCATGAAGATGATGCCGAGCGGTTTGGGCACCCAATCATAAAACGGATAATTCTTATATTCTTCTTCCATATATTACTTCATTTCCATCTAGCTGTTTTTTACTTTCTCTCAGCCTTGACAACCACCATCATGCCGGCAGCAAGATGCTCATTATCCTCTTTGCTGAGGTTGTTGAAATCGATTCTTACAGGCACACGCTGCTGAATCTTGACAAAGTTTCCAGCCGAATTGTCTGTTGGTACCAGCGAATATTTCGAACCGGTAGCACCAGAAATGGCGGTCACCGTACCCTCAAACTCCTTGTTACTGATGGCATCTACGGTCATACGCACCTTCTGTCCTACATAGAGATTCTCTATCTGGGTTTCCTTATAGTTGGCAATCACCCATTTGTTGTTGGTTGGAATGATGTAGGTAATGGTGGTTCCTGCATTCACCATCTGTCCCTCCTCGATAGAGCGGCGACCCAGTTTACCATCGCAAGGTGCCACAACCACACAGTAAGAGAGATTCAGCTTTGCCATCTCTACGGCAGCCTTGGCACGTTCGATGGAGGCAGCCACATTCTGCTTGCGGGTAGTTACCTCGTTTACTCCCTTATAGGCAGCAGCCTGCTGCTTCTTTACCCCTTCGAGTTTCTTCCTGGTAGCAGCATATTCCACCTCCAACTGTTCGAGCTGGATAGGAGTAGCCGCCTTTTTTTCTACCAGGTTGCGATAGCGCTCGCAGTCCTTGGCAAGTTTGGCAAGTCGTACATTTATTTCATCGATAGATGCCTGATAGATAGAAGCTGATGTCTCGGTGGTCTGCTCTGTAGCGTTGATGACATTGGCTCCAGCCTTGGCATCCTTGAGGGCTGCTTCAGCCTCCATCAGACGGATACGATACTCCCGGTCGTCGAGCACAAGGAGGGTATCTCCCTTGTGTACTTCCTGATGTTCTCTGAAGCATACCTTGGCGATATAGCCGGATGCACGGAGATTAACCGGTGAGATATATTGCTCTATCTGAGCATCATTGCTCGTTTCGTTAGAGTTATAATCGAGGAAGAGGCATACGATTTTCCAGAGTCCGAAAGCCAGAATAGCAACACCTATCAGACTGGCGATAATCTGTCTTACGCGCTGCTTCTTGAGTTTCTTCCTGGTTTCTTCGTGAGATACCTGTGTAGCCTCTGCTGTTTCTACATTTTTATTTTCGTTCTGTTCCATAGTTATATTGTAATTTGGAATCAGGGAATATGAAGTAAACTTTTTTACATCCCGTTTTCCTGTTTATATTTTATTTTTTAATGATTTATTCTTCTCCGTTATTTAGCAACCGAAATCTGGTTGAGCTGTCCAGTCAGCTTGAGCAGCGAGAGATTGGCAACCTTGTAGCGATAGTAGGCTGTAAGATAATTGTTCATCGCCTCACTCATGCGCATCTCGTCCTGCAGCACCGCTGTCATCGAAGCCACACCCTCCTTATACTGGTCGGCTGTTACGTTGTAAACATCCTGCGCCATGGTATAATTATCAAACTGTTTCTTGTAGTTGCGCTGACTGTTGTTCACCTCGCTCACCGCATTCATATAGTTTGCCTGCAGTCCCTTCAGGGCGTCCTCGTAACCGATGCGTGCATTCTCCTCCTCTATCTTCGCCTTTCTGATTTTAGAACGCTTTTCAAAACCATCGAATACAGGCACTCGCAGCTGAATGCCCAGACCGTTGGAACCATACCAGTGGTTTGATTCGCCCGAATGAATCCAGTGATCTATCCTATCGGTAAAGGCAGAATACATCAGGTTTCCGGTCAGCGAGAGCGATGGCAGATAGCCGTCCTTGGCAAGTTTGGTCTGCTTCTGGGTGAGTTGTTTCTTCTGTTCCAGCAACTGGAGTTCGTAGAGTCCCGTATCCAGTCCGTCAGCCTTCACCATCTCTATCTTTCCCGGATCTACGGCAGTCACCTTCATCTCCTTCTCGGCAGGATAATCTATCACATACTTGAGCATAGTATACTGCTGTTCGAGCATGGCGATGGCGTTATCGCGCTGCACGGTGAGATTCTCGATATTGAGATTCACTCGCTTCAGATCTACCTCCAGACTCATCTGGTTATCATAGAAAGCCTGGGTGATGTTTCTGAGTTCTACCAGTCGCTTGATGTTGTCATCCGTCAGACGAATCTGCTCAGATGTGTTCTGCGCCATGTAATACATCTTGGCAGTCTGCACGATGAGGTCTTCACGCGCCTTCTCATAAGAGAGTTGGTTGAGCTTATCGGCAATCTTGGTAATGTCGATGGCGGTAAGAATCATCTGGTTATACAGCGGCATCTGCAACTGCACTCCTGCCGAAGCATTATACTGCAACGTCTTGGTTACATTATAAGGCTTGCCGTAAGCCGAGCCGTCGGTAACCGAAACAGGCGGCGTAAAGTTATCGTTGAGCTGCGCCACCGCATTGATCTGCGGATAGAGTTTAGCCTGATTTTCGCTGATAGCGTACTTTCCCTTAGCTATTTCGTTTCGACTGCTCTGGAGCGACAGGTTATTATCCACTGCCATCTGCAGGCACTGGCTGAGCGTAAGCGTCTCCTGTGCTCCAAGTGTATGGAAAGCTCCGAGCGCGAAACATAAGATGATTATTTTCTTCATTTCTTCTTAATGATTTCTATTGATTTACGTTTCATTTATTATCTGGGTGCAAAGGTACGGCTTTTAGGTGATAAATGACTATTCACATCTTATCACAATATGTTCAAAATTTCCGAAAATAACAGGATATGGTTCAGTATCAGCCTCATCGGCCTACTGGCTTTCAGCTATGCGCTTCTCCAGAACCTTCTTCAGGTTATCAGCAGAGCCCATTCCCAACTTCTTTCTGATGTTGGCCCGCTGGGTAGTGATGTTCGATTCCGACTTGTTGAGCAGCGTGCAAATCTCACTCAACTTTCTGTTCTGCAGGATAAGGTAACAGATTTCCTGTTCAGAGGCACTCAACTCGGGAAAGACGCGTTCTATGTTCTGTTTGCTCAATTCGCGGGTCTTGAGATATTGCATCACATTGTCTATGACATTCTTCTGCGAAGCCTCACCCAGAAGATCCAGCAAATGCGCGGTAAGTTTAACATCATGCCTTTCCTTCGCCAGAGCCACGTATGCCTTAATCTGCTTTTTGTTTATCTTCAGCACCTGGAGCAGTTCTTCCTCATCACGCTGCAACGTTCTGTTCGCATTGACAAGATACTCACCGTTTCTGGCAACAGCCAGACTCAGCACGCTGATAAAAAGCAATATGAGCATCATCATGAAGAAATAATCCATGAGCGATTCATCCCCCGTTACAATCACACTCAATATATAAACCCCAAAAGCTATTCCCACCAGCCAGCGTGTGAGACGCGCCTGATAAGCCGCCAGCGAGAAAAACATGTTGCCTGAAAGGATAAGCATATTGATGAGAATCACCATTCTGTTATCTTTCAGCGTAGGCATAAAGGCACTGTAGAGGATATCGGCTCCGATAAAGCACTGGGTGGCGATAGCGATACAAACGATTGCCCTCACCATTGGGATTTTCCCGAAGAGATAAGCCATGAAGGAGGATAACACGACAATCAGAAAAACGATGTTAGACACGGTAAAAAACGGATCAAAGGCTCCAGAAAAGCCCAGGATATTTGACAGGATGCCCAAAGAGAGCATCACGGAGAAACACACAAGGATAGCTTGACGTTGGCGGTCCAAGTAATTAGATTCTCTCTTCAGGAAAGAGAACCCTAACTGATGTATCTTAGATTTCCTTGCGTTCTTTTCTTTCATATTCATAATGGATAGATAAATTATTTCGTATTGACAGATGAGGCAGGTTTGCCCTGACTGACGAATCATTTTGCACAGACAGACGAATCGCTTTTTCTTCTTGCAAAAATAATAAAAAAGATTGGTTTTGATGTTTTTTGAGGGATATTTTTTTATAATTCCAGAAAAATCAGCATTTTTCAGTGTACTTTTTTCCCTACCGAGAGTGGTTTTCCATTACTTTTGCATTTGAAAATTCAAATCATTTATCAATCATTTAATACTAATTACGTATGAAAAAGAATATCACTTTCAACAGTAAGCACATACAATGGTTTCTGTTTTTATGCTTAAGTTTCAGCATCACATTCTGTATGTTTCTGCTATCTTCATGCAGCGATGATGACCATGAAGAAGTAAACAATCAGGCACACTATCAGGACGTACCAGCCAGTCTGCTGACCGATGCCAAGAAACTGGAGATGGTCCGGTCCATCCAGGACTTGAAAGACGGAAGATTCTTCTATCTTGACTATACGGAGGATTACAAACTCTCTACCATATCAGGCTATAATCTTACCGACAACACCCAACTGATTGGTGCCGTATTGAAAACCCTCTGCGACAAAACACCATCCTGGCTCAAGGCAAGAGTCAAGCTGGATGCCGGCTGCAGTGCCTTTGCTGTTACGACACCAGATACTGGTGATTATCTGATGGGGCGCAACTTTGACTACTCTCACGATAATGAACCGATTGCAGCAGCCCTGGTTCGCACGGCTCCAGAAGGTGGACTGAAATCCATCAGCATGGTGGATGCCTACTGGATAGGTTACCGGCAGGATCTCTGGCATTACATCCTATATAACAAGGAACAGTTTGAGAAACATAAGACGCAAGACCTTTCCTATATCATGGCATTCCCATATCTTCTGATGGACGGCATGAACGAGGCAGGCTTTGCCGTATCCGTACTCCATCTCGACGGCAAGCCAACCCAGCAGGCAAGCACGGGCAAGAAACTGACTACAACCCTGGCCTTACGCATGATGCTGGATCATGCAAGAACTGTAGATGAAGCTCTCAAGATTCTGGACGGATATGACCTCTGGATACCGGATAATGACGGCAACTATCATTTCTACATGGCAGATGCCACGGGCCGTTATGCCATCGTAGAATTCGTATATGACAAGGATCACCAAAGCAAGATTTACATCGACGATGAATATACGGGTGAAGACGGAAAGACTCATTTCAAATATCCTGACGTATTGCCAAACACCCGCGAGGTGATAGAAAAGCGCTATGCCAGCAACTTCTATGTATCTGAAACCATGGCATGTTCAGATAAAGGTCCGAAACTCTCGAACCACGGCAAGACCCGCTACGACATGATGGAATTCGTCATCAAGCAGAACAGTAACCAGTTGTCAGAGGAAGGAGCCATGAATCTGCTCAATGGTGTGAGTCAGGCAGAAACTCCAGGCAATCCAACGAGCCATACCCAGTGGTCGGTGGTATACAATCTCTCCCAGCGCAAGGCAACCGTCTGCGTGAACAGAGATTACAAGAACAAGTTTACGTTCTATGCAAAATAA
>CAVBFV010000186.1:0-6525 GCA_963594575.1 Lachnospiraceae bacterium
CGGTAAAGAATCTCTTCGGAGCCATCTTCTTCGTATCGGTAGGTATGCTGGTAGACCCGAAGATTCTGGTAGAATATGCAGTTCCTATCCTCGCCCTGGTGGCTACGATACTGATAGGTCAGGCGATATTCGGCACCTTCGGCTTCATGCTCGGAGGCGAGTCGCTGAAGTCGGCTATGCGCTGCGGTTTCTCGATGGCTCAGATTGGTGAGTTCTCTTTCATCATCGCCTCGCTGGGTCTGTCGCTCGGCGTCATCAGCAAGTTTCTCTATCCGGTAGTGGTAGCGGTGAGTGTCATCACCACCTTCCTTACACCTTATATGATTCGTCTGGCTACGCCTACCTATCAGGTGATGGAAAAACATCTGCCCGACAAGCTCATCCATATTCTGAACCATTTTGCCATGAGTCATCCCCAGACGCAGCAGCAGAGCAAGTGGAAATTGCTGATTCGCCAGATGCTGGTCAACACCACCGCCTACTCCATCCTCTCGGCAGCCGTCATTGCCCTGATGTTCACCTTCGTACTGCCGCTGATGCGCAATCTGCTGCCAGGCTGGCATCTCCACTGGTATGCCAACGCCATCACTGGTCTGCTTACCGTCCTATTCATCTCACCGTTCCTGCGCGCCATCGTGATGAAGAAGAACCACAGTGCCGAGTGGAAACGCCTCTGGGTGGAGAGTAGCATCAACCGCGTGCCGCTGCTCTTTACGGTGTTCGTGCGCTTCATGATAGCGCTGGCTTTCATCTTCTATATCATCAATTACCTCTCGCGCTTTACCAATGCGCTGATAGTCTGCATCGGTGCCGCCGTAGTGATGCTGATGCTGGCTTCACGCCGCATCAAGAAGCGTAGTATCGTGATGGAGCGCGTCTTCGTTCACAACCTCCGTTCGCGCGATATTGCGGCTCAGGTGAACGGCGAAAAGCGGCCGCTCTACGAGGGCAGACTGCTGGACCGTGATATCCATATCAGCAAATTTGAAGTGCCTGAAGACAGCAGCTGGGCAGGCAAATCGCTGAGAGAACTGCACCTGCGCCAGCGTTTCGGTGTAGACCTGAGCAGTATTCACCGCGGCTCCCACCGGCTGAACATTCCGAACGGCGACATGATCATCTTCCCGGGCGATAAGCTGCAGGTAATCGGCAACGACGACCAACTGCTGAAATTCAATACCGCCCTACAGAGCGACCTGCTGCCTGAGGAGGCTGAAATAGAAAAGCGCGAGATGAAACTGAGCCAGCTCATCATCTCTTCTTCCAGCGAATTCCTGGGCAAAACGCTCATCGAAAGCGGCATCAGAGACCGGTACAACTGCATGGTTGTGGGTCTGGAGGAAGGTCGTGAGAATCTGACGCACGTATCCCCTACCCGCATCTTCAAGAAGGGAGACATCATCTGGATAGTGGGAGAAGAAGCAGATTTGAAGAGAATCAAGAATTAACAGAAAACAAATAAGCCTTACTTGGCATCCGGGACCAGTTGGTCCGGTGTTCAAGTAAGGCTTATTTCGTATTCATCTGAGGAAAGGAGCTACTTCACGGTGATATGGAAGCAACCCTGCTTTACCTCATATTTAATATAGCAGCGGTTTTTGTCGCGGAAATCGCGGAGCACCTCTGAGAATATCCATTTCAGTGTATCATTCTGCACCTGGCGGCGAGGCTGCTCACGGGTCTGAATCTGCTTATAGCGGTTGTAGCAGATATCGAAGGTAGTACCATAGAGATGACACGAATTCTCGGTAGCATTGCCGTTTCGGGTACGCAGTTTAGCCACATCATCCTTGGTGCGCAGAATGCTCGTCACGATAATCTTATGCAGCGGAATGCCCTTGATCTGCAGCGAATCGAAATAAACCCTGCCGATATCCTGGAGCAGCACAGAAGCGCGAGGCACCAAGTAAGGAATACTGTTGTTCAGCTTGTCGACATAAAAGAAAGGATTGCTGCCCACATACACCAGCTTGCCCTTGCTGTTCTCCGCCTCCAGGCGGTTCTGTACCGGTTTCACACCATGCTTAGTAGCCGCCAGAATCTGCACATCCTGCTGGTCGGGGAAAGTATTGCCGAAATGAGGCACCGAGAAGATACGATGCTTCACCTCCCTGCCATCCTTATCGAAGAAGATTGATGGCTTACCGCCCTGTTCCGTATCAGGCATAACAGAGAGTTCATCCTTCTTCAGGTTCTCAGCCACATTCCCTTCAGCATCAGCCGATGCATCAGAAATCTCAGCAGAAGAAGCATCAGAAGCAGCCGAATCCTTCGCTGCCACGAGCGTAGAATCAGCCGCACCAGCAGCCGCAACCTTCGGTTTTGCTACTCCCGGGAAGATGACTCTTACTAGCGCCAGAAGCAAAACCACAATACCAAAACCCTGTAAATATCTGTTCTTACTAATCTTCATAATTATCTTATTTTCACGAAATAATATTCTATATTCTTCAGGCAAAACGGGAACCGCATCGCCAAATTTAGCTGCAAAGGTAACAAAATCTCTCGAAAAAATAGCTTTTTTAATATTTAAAGAATGTTTTATTCGCCGAAATTTGCTCATTTCATGGAAAAGTAGTAATTTTGCAGCGTTATATAACAAAATATTAGATAGGATAGTTTAAACTTTATAGAATTAAGACATTTTGATAGAGAAACATATTGTACTCGAAGATATCGATCCAGTGATGTTCTACGGTGTGAACAACGCCCACCTGCAGATGATTAAATCGCTGTATCCTAAGTTGCGTATCGTAGCACGCGACAACGTGATTCGTGTGCTCGGCGACGAAGAGGAAATGGCAAAGGTGGAAGAGGATATTGAGCAGATGCGCAAGCACTTGCTTAAATACAACATGCTCAATGATGAAGACATCCTGGACATCGTGAAAGGAAAACAGACCAAGGCGGACAGCGTGAAAGGCGTGCTGGTATACAGCATCAGTGGCCGACCTATCAAGAGCCGCAGCGAAAACCAGCAGCAGCTGATAGATGCTTACGAGAAGAACGACATGGTATTTGCCGTGGGACCAGCCGGTACCGGCAAGACCTATCTCAGCATCGCCCTTGCCGTAAAGGCCCTCAAGGAGAAAGCCATCAAGAAAATCATCCTCTCACGACCAGCCGTAGAAGCCGGCGAAAAACTCGGTTTCCTACCTGGCGATATGAAAGACAAAATTGACCCATACCTCCAGCCGCTCTACGATGCGCTGGAAGACATGATACCTGCCGTAAAGCTGCAGGATATGATGGAAAAGCACATTATCCAGATTGCTCCGCTCGCCTTTATGCGCGGACGCACACTCAGCGATGCCGTCGTCATCCTCGACGAGGCTCAGAACACTACCTCCCAACAGATTCGCATGTTCCTCACCCGTATGGGCATGAACACCAAGATGATTATCACCGGCGACCTGACACAGATCGACCTGCCTCGAGAGCAGCGAAGCGGACTGAAAGAGGCGCTCAAGATTCTGGACGGAGTGGAAGGTATCGGAGTGGTGAAACTGGGACAGAAGGATATCGTGCGCCACAAACTCGTAACCCGCATCGTCAATGCATACGATAAGTATGACAAGGAGAGAGCGGAAGCACGGGAAGCTCTAAAAGCAGAAAAAGATAATTCAAAATAATCAGAATTAAGAATGAACAGAATGATTCTTTAAAAATAGATTTCATCAAGAATGCAGATCCATAAATAAAGCATATCATAAAGTTCAAAGTTCAAAATTCAAAGTTCAAAGTAAAATGAAAGCATTAACAAAGACAGATTTCCATTTCGATGGACAGAAGAGTGTTTACCACGGTAAAGTACGTGATGTGTATGACATTAACGACGACATCCTCGTGATGGTCGCTACCGACAGAATCTCAGCGTTCGACGTTGTTCTGCCTAAGGGTATCCCTTTCAAAGGACAGGTGCTCAATCAGATTGCAGCTAAGTTCCTGGACACAACTACAGACATCTGTCCAAACTGGAAGTTGGCTACTCCAGACCCAATGGTTACCGTAGGTTTGAAGTGCGAAGGTTTCCGCGTGGAGATGATCATCCGTTCTATCCTCACCGGTAGTGCATGGCGCGAGTATCAGAAGGGCTGCCGCGAGATTTGCGGTGTGAAGTTGCCTGACGGTATGCGCGAGAACGAGCGTTTCCCAGAGCCTATCATCACCCCTACTACAAAGGCTGACGAAGGTCACGACATGAATATCTCTAAGGAAGAGATCATCGCCCAGGGCATTGTTAGTGCAGAGGATTACGCTGTGATGGAGGACTACACACGCCGCATCTTCGCCCGCGGTCAGGAAATTGCTGCCAAGCAGGGCTTGATTCTCGTAGACACCAAGTACGAGTTCGGCAAGCGCGACGGCAAGGTTTATCTCATCGACGAGATCCACACTCCAGACTCTAGCCGCTACTTCTATGCTGACGGTTACGAGGAGAAGTTTGAGAAGGGTGAACCTCAGCGCCAGCTCTCTAAGGAGTTCGTTCGCCAGTGGCTCATCGAGCACAACTTCATGAACGAGCCTGGTCAGACTATGCCTGAGATTACCGACGAGTATGCAGAGAGCGTATCAGACCGCTACATCGAGTTGTACGAGCACATTACAGGCGAGAAGTTCGACAAGGCTGCTGAGGAAGGCGACATCGCTGCCCGCATCGAGAAGAACGTAAGCGAGTGGCTTGCTGCACACAAGTAATCTATATATAAATGTATAAGCAAGAACAGATAAAGCCCTACGAGGGCACAGGAGATAAGGGCAAGCTGGTAGAGGAGATGTTCGACAACATCGCCCCTACCTACGATACCCTGAACCACCGCCTCTCGTGGGATATCGATAAGGGATGGCGCAAGAAGGCAATCAGGCGTCTTGCGCCCTTCTCTCCTAAAAAGATGCTCGACATCGCTACCGGTACCGGCGATTTCGCCATCCTAGCCGCCCAGATGCTACATCCCGACCAGCTGATCGGAGCAGACATCTCGGAAGGTATGATGGAGATAGGCAGACAGAAGGTAAGGCAACTGGGACTGGAAAACACCATCTCCTTTGCCAAGGAAGACTGCCTCAACCTCTCGTTCCAGGACGAGAGTTTCGACGCTGTAACCGCAGCCTTCGGCATCAGGAACTTCCAGAACCTGGACCAGGGACTGAAGGAAATGTGCCGGGTACTGAAAAAGGGCGGACATCTCTGCATCGTAGAGCTCACCACACCGGTCAGCTTCCCGATGAAGCAGCTGTTCAGCATCTACAGCAACACCGTCTTGCCGATGTATGGCAAACTCATCAGCAAAGACCAGAGCGCCTACAGCTATCTCAACAAGACCATCGAGGCATTCCCTCAGGGCGAGGTCATGATGGAGGTGTTCAAAAAGGCAGGATTCGCAAAGGCAGAGTTCAAGCGACTCACCTTCGGCATCTGCACACTCTATTTCGCAACCAAATAAAACAAAAATATTATGGACAAGTATGGACTCATAGGTTACCCTCTGGGGCATTCGTTCTCAAAAAACTATTTCAACGAAAAGTTTGAGAACGAGGGCATCGATGCCCAATACATCAACTTCGAGATACCTTCTATCGAAAATCTTACCGAGATTCTCGACTCAAATCCTGATCTAAAGGGTCTCAACGTCACCATTCCTTACAAGGAGAAAGTGATCAGCTATCTCGACGTGGTAAGCCCTGAGGCGAATGCTATCGGAGCCGTCAACGTGATCAAGGTGGAGCACAGAGGTGAAGATGTTTATCTGAAAGGATACAACAGCGATGTCATCGGTTTTACCAAGAGCATCGAACCTTATATCGAGCCTCATCACAAGAAGGCACTCATCCTGGGCACAGGCGGAGCTTCAAAAGCTATCAACTTCGGTCTGAAATCGCTCGGACTGGAAACGGTCTTCGTGAGTCGATACGAGCGTCCGGGTACGATACAGTACGAAAAAATCACCCCTGAGGTCATCAAGGAGTATAATGTCATCGTAAACTGCACCCCTGTGGGCATGTACCCACACGTAGACGAGTGTCCTGCGCTGCCTTACGAGGCGATGGACAGCCACACCCTGCTCTACGACCTCATCTACAATCCCGATGAAACCCTCTTCATGAAGAAGGGCAAAGAACAAGGAGCCACAGTAAAGAATGGTTTGGAGATGCTCTTATTGCAAGCCTTTGCATCATGGGATTTCTGGCACGACGACAAATAAGCATATCATAAAGTTCAAAGATCAAAGTTCAAAGTTCAAAGTAAGAATATGAGTAACAATAGATATATGATGCGCGGTGTTAGCGCAGCTAAGGAAGATGTTCACAACGCTATCAAGAACATCGACAAGGGTATCTTCCCACAGGCTTTCTGCAAGATTATACCTGATATCTTGGGCGGCGACCCAGAGTATTGTAACATTATGCATGCCGACGGTGCAGGTACCAAGTCTAGCTTGGCTTACATGTACTGGAAGGAGACTGGCGATCTCTCTGTATGGAAGGGTATCGCTCAGGATGCTATCGTGATGAATACCGACGACC
>CAVBFV010000187.1:0-6491 GCA_963594575.1 Lachnospiraceae bacterium
TGTGAAAATAGGAGGCAAATGCCTTTTGTGATTAGCATTTACCTCCTACCCGATTTTTTATAAGTGAGAATTTCTTTTCATTTTATTTTGTTTTCTCAATAATTTCATTTAACTTTGCGGCATGAAATATTCGATGATAACCATATTGGGACCTACGGCGAGTGGTAAGACGAGTCTTGCTGCCGCTCTTGCAGCCAGGATCAATAGCCTGGGTGCCCATTTGTCTGGTATCCCTGCCAAGGGCGCTGAAATCATTAGTGCTGACAGCCGGCAGGTATATCGCGGCATGGATATAGGTACGGGTAAAGATCTGGCTGATTATACCATTCATGGCAAGCAGATACCTTATCACCTCATTGACATCTGTGAGCCTGGTACGAAATATAATCTCTTTGAATATCAGCAGGATTTTTATGATGCCTATCAGGATATTCAGAAGAGAGGGGCTTTTCCGATATTATGTGGAGGTACAGGACTCTATATTGAGTCGGTGCTGAAAGGTTATCATCTCTCACCTGTTCCGCAGAACCCGGAACTCCGTGAGTCATTGGCTCATAAGAGTTTAGAGGAACTTACGCTGATACTGAAAGAGCTGAAGGCGAAAACGGGTTCTAATATGCACAATCGCACAGACGTGGATACAGCACAGCGAGCTATCCGGGCGATAGAGATTGAAAGCTATAATCTGGAGCATCCGATGCCCGAACGTGAACTCCCTGCGGTTGATTCGCTGATTATCGGTGTCAGCATAGACCGGGACGCAAGAAGGGAGAAAATTTCACGGAGACTGAAACAGCGATTGGATGAGGGAATGGTAGATGAAATCAAGGGACTGCTAGATCGTGGTATTCCTGCCGAAAATCTCATCTATTATGGTTTGGAATATAAGTTTATTACAGAATATGTGATCGGTAAGACTTCATACGATGAAATGTATCGCGGTCTGGAAATAGCAATCCATCAGTTTGCCAAAAGGCAGATGACGTGGTTCAGAGGTATGGAGCGCAGAGGCTTTACTATCCATTGGGTAGATGCATTGCAGCCAATGGAGAAAAAGGTGGAGACGGTTTTGGAGCTGATGAGGAGCTAGGCTGCTGCCTGGAATCTGGCTAGGGCGCTGGCATCCGATGGAATCGGATGCAACGGTGGCTAGGCGGAAGTGATATTTCTACAACTTTCAAATTACAAAGAAGAGACAATGGTAAACGAGAATAAATGGGGGCTGCTTTATTGCCCTAGAGGAGGCTGGCGAAGTAACAAGCGCTGGGAAAAAATAGAGAAGGTGCTCAAGCAGCAGGGCGTGGATTACGACTTTGTGCAGAGCGAGAATCAGAAGAGCGTAGAACGGCTCATCAGAATGTTTATCAACAATGGTTATAAGACCATTGTCATCGTTGGTGGAGATTCTGCGCTCAATGATGCCGTAAACTGTCTGATGCAGATAGACCCGAAAGAAAGAGAAGAGGTGGCACTGGGTATTATTCCTAACGGACTGATGAACGACTTTGCCCACTTCTGGGGATTCAGCGACAGCGATATTGAGAAGACGGTGGCGTCGCTGAAAAAACGTCGTATCAGAAAGATTGACCTCGGTTGTATCCGCTATGTGAACAAGAAGGGGGAGAAATGCCGTCGCTATTTCCTCAACTGTATCAATATCGGACTCATCGCCGCCATCATGAACCTGAGACGAAAAACCCATCATATCTTCGGTTCACGTACCCTGTCGTTTCTCTGTTCCTTCATCCTGATGATATTCCAGCGTCTGGACTATAAGATGCATGTGAAAATCAATTCGGATGTTATCAAGCGTAGAGTGATGACGATGTGTATAGGCAATGGAACAGGATATGGACAGACTCCGAATGCTGTGCCATATAACGGACTGCTCGATGTGTCGGTGGTATCTCATCCTAAGACAACCCAGCTCTTCGAGGGAATCTATCTTTTTGTGAAAGGTAAGTTCCTCAACCATAAGAGTGTGCATCCTTACCGTACCCGAGAGGTAGAGGTGCTCGATGCCCAGCATGCCCTGATAGGTATTGATGGCAGATTGATGAATACACCGGTAGGCCCATTCCAGATTACTGTAATTCAGGAGGTTATCAACTTCCTGATACCCGTATAACCAGTATGCCCGTAATAAGGGAAATGTATCAAGAAAAACGTATAATGTAAAACATATAAATAAAAAATAGCAGAACTTTATCCGAGTTCTGCTATTTTTATGATTTCTTCTTCCTGTAAGATTTTGATTTTCCTTCCTTCAGTATTGATGAGTCCTTCTGCCGTAAAGGCTGAGAGCGTACGGATGGCATTGCTCGTTGTCATATTACAGAGATTTGCCAGATCTTCACGACTCAATCGGATGTCAAGAGTTTTTCCGTCTTTTTCTAACCCATAAGAGTCTTTCAGAAATATCAGTCCCTCGGCAAGTCGGGCACGGATATGTTTCTGGGTGAGGTTCACGGTACGGTCGTCCGATTTACCTATTTCCACACTGAGATATTTGATAAAGAAGAAGCCGATGTTGAAACTCTTGGAGATCAGTTTCATGAGAACTGCCAGCGGGAACTGGGCAACGATGCAGTTTTCCAGCGACATGGCTGCCGTCTTGTATATCTCATCCGCAAAATAGGCTCTGAAACCAAAAAATTCAATCGGTTTGATAACACGGATAATCTGGCTCTTGCCACCGATACCTTCTTTGTATATCTTCACTTTTCCCGCTATGAGACATAGTGCATATTCGGGAGTACCCTCGTTCTTGTAGATGATTTCGTTCTTCTTATACTTCTTGATTTCCAGATGTTCTTTCAGTAAATCGAACTGGTCATCAGTGATGCCTCCCCATAGCTTAGCAATCAGCATTGCTATATTTTCTTTATCGTATTTTCCTCTAGCTGCCATGTGTACAAATCTTTTAAACTGAAAACTGAGTGCAAAAGTAATGCTTTTTCTCGAAATAATCAAGCATTTTTGTCTAAAAATATGTTTTAAAACATAAAAAGACAATTTTTTCTAAAAATGGCATACAAAAAACTTTGTTATACCACAAAAAAGTGTTACCTTTGAAAGCAATTAATTTAGTCAACAAAAATATAGAACCTTAATATAGATCTATGAGTTATCTAAAATTCGAAAAGGCCCTTATGACGAATCTTCAAGAGTCGTTGCCTAAGGAGTTGTTGAGGACAAATCGCTCGGGTGCATATTCGTGCTCAACGATTGTAGACTGTAATACCCGCAAGTATCACGGATTACTTGTCGTGCCGGTTCCAGAACTGGACGATGAGAATCATGTGCTCTTGAGTTCGCTGGATGTTACGGTGATTCAGCATGGAGCTGAGTTTAACCTCGGCTTGCACAAGTACCAGGGCAACAACTACAGTCCTATGGGCCACAAGTACATTCGTGAGTTTGATTGTGATAAAGTGCCAACTACCCTTTATCGCGTAGGTGGTGTTATCCTGAAAAAGGAAGTTGTATTCCAGCATTATGAGAATCGCATTCTGATTCGCTATACCCTGGTAGACGGCCATTCGGCTACAACCCTTCGTTTCCGTCCTTTTCTGGCTTTCCGCAGTGTCCGTCAGTTTACTCATGAGAATGCTACCGCATCTCGTGATTATGCTGAGGTAGATCATGGCATCAAGACCTGTATGTATGCAGGTTATCCTGATCTCTATATGCAGTTCTCCAAGAAGAACGAGTTTAAATTCTGTCCAGATTGGTATCGTGGCGTGGAATATCCAAAGGAGCAGGAGAGAGGTTATGCTTCTAACGAAGACCTCTATGTTCCTGGCTATTTTGAAATGGATATCAAAAAAGGCGAAACCATCGTCTTTGCTGCTTCTACATCAGAAATCAAGGCGGTCAGCCTGAAGAAGCTCTTCGACAAGGAAGTGGATGAGCGTTCGCCTCGTGACAATTTCTTCCACTGTCTTGTCAATGCGGCTCATCAGTTCCATCGTCGTGAAAAGAACGATGACCGTTATATCTTGGCAGGTTACCCTTGGTTCAAGTGCCGTGCCCGCGATACATTCATCGCTCTTCCGGGTCTCACCCTCTCTATCGAGGAAGATGACTACTTCGAACTGGTGATGAAGACTGCCATGAAGGGATATTACGAGTTTATGGAAGGCAAGCCGGTCAGTGTTCATATTGCTGAGATAGAGCAGCCTGACGTGCCATTGTGGGCTGTCTGGGCTTTGCAGCAGTATGCCAAGGAAACCAGCAAGGAAGAATGCTTCAAGAAGTATGGACAGTTTATCAAGGATGTTATCAGCTTTATCCAGGATAACAAGCATCCGAACCTGAAGCTCGAAGAGAACGGATTGCTCTATACCGATGGTAAGGACAAGGCTGTTACCTGGATGAACTCTACTGCCAACGGCAGACCAGTGGTTCCACGTACAGGTTATATCGTAGAGTTTAATGCTTTGTGGTATAACGCTTTGTGCTTCTGTGCTTCTCTCGCTTCAACAGTAGGTGAAGAAGACAGCCAGCAGAAACTCCTGGCTCAGGCTGAGCTGACCAAGCAGGCGTTCCTCGATACCTTCCTCAATGAATATGGCTATCTCTACGATTATGTTGATGGAAATATGATGGACTGGAGCGTTCGACCGAACATGATATTTGCTGTGGCTTTCGACTATTCTCCATTGTCGCAAGACCAGAAGAAGCAGGTTCTTGATATCTGTACACGCGAACTCCTTACTCCTAAGGGATTGCGTTCACTTTCGCCAAAGAGCGGTGGATATAATCCTGTTTATGTAGGTCCGCAGACCCAGCGCGACTATGCTTACCATCAGGGTACGGCATGGCCATGGCTCGGTGGCTTCTATATGGAGGCAAGTCTGAAACTCTATAAGCGTACCCGTTTGAGCTTTATCGAACGCCAGATGGTAGGTTATGAGGACGAAATGTCTTCCCACTGTCTCGGTACCATCAGCGAACTCTTCGATGGAAACCCTCCATTCGCAGGTCGTGGTGCCATCTCTTTCGCCATGAATGTGGCTGAGATTCTGCGTGCGCTCGAGTTACTTGAAAAATATCAATATTAATAATAGGAGGACTGCTATATGAAAGTTTTAATGTTTGGATGGGAGTATCCTCCTCACGTATTTGGTGGTTTGGCAACTGCCAACTTTGGTATCTCCCAGGGACTTCATGCCCAGGGCGATGTTGATATCACATTGTGTCTGCCTCATCCTTTCGGTGATGAGGACCGCAGTGCCTGCAAGATTGTGGCAATGAACAGTGTGCCTATCGCCTGGCGAGATGTAAATCACGACTATGTGCAGCAGCGCGTAGGCAATATCATGAATCCGGACGATTATTTCCGCTACCGTGACCACATCTATGCCGATTTTAACTATATGCATGTAAATGACCTCGGCTGTATGGAATTTGCCGGTGGTTATCCGTCAAATCTTCATGACGAGATCAACAACTATAGCATCATTGCCGGAGTTGTAGCCCGTTCTGAAGAATTTGATATTATCCATGCTCACGACTGGCTTACATTCCCAGCCGGAATTCATGCCAAGCGCGTGAGTGGCAAACCATTGTGCATCCACGTTCATGCTACTGATTTCGACCGTAGCCGTGGAAAGGTGAACCCTACCGTTTACGCTATCGAGAAAGACGGTATGGATAATGCCGACTGCATCATGTGTGTATCCGAACTGACCCGCCAGACGGTGATTCACCAGTATCACCAGGATCCACGCAAGTGTTTCGCCATGCACAATGCCGTATACCCATTGAAGCAGGAGTGGCAGGATATTCCACGCCCAAATCATAAGGGCAAGGAGAAGGTAGTAACCTTCCTGGGACGTCTTACCATGCAGAAGGGACCTGAATATTTCGTTGAGGCTGCCAACATGGTATTGCACCGTACCCGCAATGTGCGTTTCTGTATGGCAGGTTCGGGCGATATGATGGATCAGATGATTTATCTCGCTGCCGAAAGAGGCATTGCCGACCGGTTCCACTTCCCTGGCTTTATGCGCGGCAAACAGGTTTATGAATGTCTGAAAGACAGTGATGTCTACGTGATGCCATCTGTGAGCGAGCCGTTCGGTATCTCACCTTTGGAAGCTATGCAGTGCGGCACACCAACCATTATCTCCAAGCAGAGTGGATGTGGAGAAATCCTGTCCAACTGTATCAAGGTAGACTACTGGGATATCCATGCCCTTGCCGATGCCATCTACAGCATCTGTCACAACGAGAGTCTTTTCGATTATCTCTCAGAGGAAGGCAAGAAAGAAGTAGACCAGATTACCTGGGAGAAAGTGGGAGCCCGCATCAAAGACCTGTACCTCAAGACCTTAGGGTGGAAGTAGGTTAAGTGAAGAGTGAAGAACGAAGAATGAATAATTTAGAGGCTTTACTCATCTTACAAGTTAAACGTTCAAATTTCAAATTTTTATGAAAACAATTTGTTTATATTTCGAGATACATCAGATTACCCATCTGAAACG
>CAVBFV010000188.1:0-6409 GCA_963594575.1 Lachnospiraceae bacterium
TTACAGCCACATCGCTGGCGATGACGGCAGAGATGCCTGCCTCCTTGGCAGCATCGATGATTTCCTTCATCGTTGGGATGTCGTTATCGTAGATGACAGTATTGACGGTGAGATAGGTCTTGATGCCATGCTCATTGCAGGTAGCAGCTATCTCACGCAAATCATCGATAGTAAAATGGTTGGCTGAATGGGAACGCATGTTCAACTTGCCGATACCAAAGTATACGGAGTCGGCACCAGCCTGTATGGCAGCAGCCAGTGACTCGCGTGAGCCCACTGGTGCCATCACTTCAAATTCGTTTATCTTTGTATTCATGAATGCAATTATCTTTTTTCGGGTACAAAGTTACACCAAAATGAAGACAAAACACAGAAAAATGGAGAAAAAATGACAGAAATTCGATTATATTGACAAATCAATCACGATTATTTGTCTATATTTGCCTATAAATAAGAATATATCCCTAGGATATACTTCTTTTTATATGAATCAAATCCAGTCTTACGGCTGGTATTATTAATCAAAGTGAAAGCAGATGAAGAATGTTTTTACCTCAGGAATGATTCTGTTCCTGGCAATGACCACAATGGTTAGTTGCACACAAGAAAACGTGATGCTTGAAACAACACCACAAGTCAAGAACCAAGAAGTAAGATTCTGCTTCTTCGAAAGCTCCATTGTGCCTATCGGTCAGGATGAAGAGAGCAATCTTGCCAGAACGAGAGCCGACGGGAGCGAGAAATCGCTCAAGGATGCAAAACTCTACACAGATCTGCAAGTATGTCTCATTCCGAAAGGAGATGAAACTACTGCCGGCTATACCGTAAGACAGGAAAACTGGGATGACGAATTCGGAAACGTCAGCCTGCAGGTGCCGGCAGGAGAATACACGCTCGTTGCCGTAGCAGCAAAAACTGATTTGCAGCAGGAAGAACGAATCGAAGTAAAATCAAGGTATGAAATGACCTTTGCCAACAATATTGTACGCGATATGGCGTATACCCTGCAGGATATCAAGGTGGAAACGGGCAGCAAAGCCGTAACACAGAATGTTTCGCTGAAACGTGCCGTCAGCTGTTTCAGACTGGAAGCTACCGACCCGATGCCTCTTACTACCAATACGCAGGATATCACGATAAGCGGAAGCTGCGGTACGGTGTTCAATCCTTCTACCGGATTCTGCAAAGAAAAGGCTACCATCACCCGAAGTTGGACTTTCAACCCCAAAAAATACCAGAAGTCATACATCATCTTCACACTCTACACCCTTCTGACCGACAATGATGTAACCGACATTCATATAACAACTGCTGGAAAGGACAAGGAAGGAAAAGCAGTAAAGACCGTCAACTTTGACAACGTACACCTGGTCATCGGAAAGAAGACTACCTATACCGGTCCGCTCTACACCTACCCTAACAATATGTCGTTCACAGTCAACCAGCCGGAGATTCCTGCATCAGGCTATGACAAGAAATTTTAATAACCCATGGCGTTTTAAGAAAGATTAATGCCACAGATTAAAATCTTTTTTGTATTTTTGCGGCATGGAAAGAAAGAACATTATAACCATAGGACTCGCTCTGCTTGTATTCGCCGGTTGCGGATACAGACAGCAGCGATCCGGTATCTCAGAGACAGGTGGAGGCGAGGATTATCTTCCGGAGCATATCCACCTGATCAGTACTACGCCCGTCAAGGACCAGGGCAACAGCGAACTCTGCTGGGCATACGGCATGCTTGCCACCATCGAAAGCGAGCACATCATGAAGGGGGATTCCGTGAATCTCTCCATCGCCTACATAGCCCGCATGATGCTGGAAGAACAGGCACTGGAATATTACTTTGCACAGGGAAAGAAGAACATCAGCCTGCGCGGTACTGCCCCGATGCTGATACATTATATAGATAAGTATGGTGCACAACCTTACGACAGCTATGAAGATCCGAAGCACGTGAACTACAAGGTGCTCTGCCGCAAGGTGCAGAAACTGTGCGATGGCGCCATCTCGCAGAAAGCGGGCATCAGCCAGCTCAAGGAGGAACTGAACGACCTGTTTGACGCAGAAATAGGCTACATGCCTGCCAAGGCCGTACACATGCTGGGTGCCGAATATACCCCTCAAGAGTTTGCCCACAGCGTATGCTATCCCGAGGAGTATGTATCGCTCACCAGTTTCTCGCATCATCCTTACAGAGAATACTTTGCGCTCGAGATTCCCGATAACCGGATGCACGATGCCTATCTGAACCTTCCGCTCGACGAGCTGATGCTCCACATCAGGAAGGCGGTAGAAAAAGGACACCCGGTATGCTGGGAAGGTGACATCAGCGAACCTGGCTTCAAGGAACCAAGGAAGAACTGTGTAGACATACAGCCGATGGAACGCCCCGTGACCCAGGCATCGCGACAGAAGGAGTTTGAACAGCTTCGCACCACCGATGATCATGTGATGGAAATCATAGGTACCTTCATGAAAGGCAAGCAGAGATTCTACGTCTGCCGCAATTCATGGGGCAAGAACTGGGGCAACAAGGGACTCATCTACCTATCGGAAGACTATCTGCGCCTCAAGACCATCGCCGTATCCATGAGCGAAGAGGCATATCTGTACGACCGGTCAGTGCGATTAGTCGTACCTTACTCATCTCCCAAAGACAGCATAAACCTCCTCTCTATATATAATAAGGTATAAGCTTAACTATAATCAGGAATAAGCTCCCAAACAGGCTTCAGACATAAGAAATGTGTTAAAATGGTTGACATACATCAAATAGCTGTTAAATAGCACGTGTGTGCGCACACACATAGTTGATTTATATCAAAAAAGAGGCTTTTTTATGTGATTTTCTCTTAAAACATTTGGTGGGTTCGGAAAATCGTCGTACCTTTGCATCGTCAATAAGACAAAAAGGTTATTAGGTTTTTAGGTTAAGATTGTTAGTTGTTTTAGGTTATTAGTTAGTTTAAAGGTAAATTTAAGATTGTTTATTCAGAGAAACGGTATTAGTTAAGGTAAAGAAAAGATTGTTTATTCAAGGACGACAAAAAGTTTAGGTTATTAGGTTTTTAGGTTTAAGATTGTTAGTTGTTTTTTTATTAGGTTTTAGTTTAAAGGTAAATTTAAAGATTGTTTATTCAAGGATTAACAGGATAATTTCAACAGGTGAGTTGAAGGTAAAAAGATCCAAATGTATGGGATAACCAAAGATGACGCCTGAGCAGAATTGCTGCTTCGGGCTCCGTAATGGAAAGGGTAACAAAAAGCCCTTGAGTTATGAGAAATTTGGGAATATCGTATTAGAAGAGCGCAATTTCGAAATCATTCGAAGTTGCGCTCTTTATTTTTTCTGAAAATAACCGCCAAATTATTTTGTTTTACCAACGAAAAGTCGTAATTTTGCAGAAGATATATAAAGATAGGAAATTATGGCAAGACATCCTCTTTGGAACGAAGAATACTGGCTCCTGCTGTTGCAGCTGTACCAGAAGAAGCCCATGGGCGTGAAACCTCTCTATTCGAAAGGGATGGTCGACTTGAGCCTGGAACTGCATATTCCACCTGAGTTTCTGCACGAACAGATGTTCAAACTCAGAATGGTGACTCCGAGAATCAAGCGACTATGGGAGAAGTATGCCGATAAGCCACAGAAACTGAAGCGCGATATACAGCGCATCAGGCAGATGAACGGCTGCGGAAACGCCATACAGTTCTTCGAGGGAGTGGAAGTGAAGGAAACATTCGAGAAAAACTGGGAACCACTGGAAAGTGAACCATCGCTCACCCCCGTGAAACTCATCATCATCCTCGATCTCTACTTCCAGCTCACACCAATCACCATGGTGCCGGAAACACCGGAAATCATCGACCTGGGAAAACTCATCAGGACATCACCGAAGGTCATTGCCGAGGCGATGGGCGTATTCATGTACTGCGACCCCTATCTCAACCGCGAAGATGTGCTGATACACCCGCTGCTAGAAGCATGCAGCGACATCTGGCACCAATACGGAAACGGAAATCCAGACAGGCTTTACCAGCTTGCCAACGAACTAAAAGAATACTTTAAGTAATTATGGCTCAAAAACTCATACAGACACAGGCACAGAAGTTACAGCAACTTCAAAGACTTTCAGCCCAGCAAATGCTGCAGGTGAAACTGTTGGAAATGCCGCTCACGGAACTGGAAGACAGTATCAATGCAGAACTGGACGATAATCCCGCTCTGGAAAGCGAGAACCCAGACGACATGCTCAACGAGAATGTCGCCAATGATGATTCGCCCGCAGATGATGAGTACGACAACAGCAGCGATGAGGATGCCTACGAGGCTGAATCTGAAAAAGAAGAAAGAAAAGACGAACTGGACCAGGCACTGGAAAGCATCGGAAAAGACGACCAGATGCCTGACTACAATACAGACAGATACAACAATCAGGACAGCGCTGACTACGAAGAAATGGTTTACGGCGACACCACCTCTTTCTATGATAAGCTGAAGGAACAGATGGACATGCAGCCGCTCAGCGACAAGGAGAAGGAAGTAATGGAATATCTCATAGGTTCACTGGATGACGACGGACTGCTCCGCAAGGACCTGGACAGCATCTGCGATGAACTCGCTATCTATCACAACATCGATGTTACGGAAAAAGACATCGAGCACGTGCTCCACATTCTACAGACCTTCGACCCAGCCGGTGTAGGAGGAAGAAGTCTGCAGGAATGCCTCCTGCTGCAGGTTAAGAGACTGCCGAGAGGTGTGCTCCGCAAGACGATGGAAGAGGTGTTTACCGACTATTTTGACGAGTTTACCAAAAAACATTGGGACAAGATCAAGGCAGGACTGGAACTGAACGATACACAGGTAGAAACCCTGCAGGCAGAAATCAGAAAGCTGAACCCGAAACCGGGCGCATCGATGGGCGAAACAGAGGGAAGAAACATGCAGCAGATTACCCCCGACTTCATCATCGACACCAATGACGACGGAACGATTACATTCTCGCTGAACCGTGGCAACATTCCGCAACTGACGGTTTCGCCATCATTCACCGACATGATTGACACCTACAGGAAGCATAAAGACAAGATGAGCCGGAGCGACAAGGAAGCCCTGCTCTACGCCAAGGAAAAGGTGGACAAGGCACAGGGATTCATCGAAGCCATCAAGCAGAGAAGACATACCCTCATCGTCACCATGAAGGCAATTATCGACATACAGCGGCAGTTCTTCCTGGATGGAGACGAGGCTGACCTGAAACCGATGATCCTGAAGGATGTAGCAGAACGCACGGGACTGGACATCAGTACCATCTCGAGAGTGAGCAACGTGAAGTATGCCCAGACTAAATGGGGCACCTTCCCGCTGAAGTTCTTCTTCACAGACAGCTACACCACTGAAGACGGCGAAGAGATGTCTACCCGCAAAATCAAGATTGCCCTGCACGACATCATCGAGAAAGAAGACAAGAAAAAGCCGATCAGCGATGATGCACTCGCCAAACTGCTGAAGGAGAAGGGATTCCCTATCGCACGACGTACGGTGGCAAAATATAGGGAGCAACTGGGCATACCGGTGGCACGACTCAGGAAATAAGATAGTGGTATGAGTCAGGAAGAAACCGGGGCCCACCACAAAATATTTGAGAGATAAAAAGAATATATACGTTATTAGTGTTATGAAAGAGAAGAATATCATATTGACAGCACGCATCATGAGCATGATCTTCACGCCCTTCTATCTGCCGATGGTAGGACTGATTGCTCTGTTCATCTTCAGTTATATGTCGCTGTTACCGATAGGATACAAACTGGTGATGCTGGGCATGATCTATCTCCTGACCGTCGTAGCTCCATCGCTACTCATCCACCTCTACCGCATGGTTCAAGGCTGGACCTCGCGTGAGCTGGGCAAGAAGGAGCGTCGTATTGTGCCTTACATCCTCTCTATCGTATGTTACTTCGGCTGTTTTTTCTGGATGGAATACCGCAATACGCCTCGCGTCATCAGTATCATCGTAGTGGTAGCGCTGGCGATACAGATGATTTGCGCCTTCATCAATGTATGGTGGAAGATCAGCACCCATACGGCAGCCATCGGAGGTGTGGCAGGAGCTCTGGTGTCTTATTCTGTAGCCTTCAATTTCAATCCGCTGTGGTGGCTCTGCCTTGTGCTGATGATGGCAGGCGCAGTAGGAAGTGCCCGCATGATACTCCGACAACATACGCTGTCACAGGTAGTTGCAGGATTTCTGATAGGCACCGCCTGTGCTATATTGGTAATATAAAGTTTATAATAAAATATAAGAAGAAATGAAACCATTAGTAAGCATTATTATGGGCAGTACAAGCGATCTGCCTGTTATGGAAAAAGCATGTAAGTGGTTGAACGACAACCAGATTC
>CAVBFV010000189.1:0-6384 GCA_963594575.1 Lachnospiraceae bacterium
ATCTTGAGCTGGTTAGCATCGTAAAGCCAGAGGTAAAGGCTGAGCCTGCTGGCGAATTGAAGGAAGATGTAGCCGTAGGTGCAGAAAAGAAGGTGGCAAAAGCGCCAGCTAAGTCTGCTGCCAAGAAAGCTGCGCATTCAAAGAAGAGAAAGTAATTACAGATTTCATTTCAACAAGTAATTACTACTAAAATATAATAAGGTAAGAGCCAAGGATAGAGTGTTATCTTTGGCTCTTTTTCACGGGTGATAAAGTGGTGAAACCTTTGCGTGATCATTACTTCTCCGAGGTTATCAGATAAGCGTATGTTTTTTCTACTAAAAGTAGTAAGATGCCAAGGTCTTTAACATTTCAATAGTTTTTTTGCCTAAAATCAAAGACTATAAAAGCGGTCTATCAATTTCTTGCGATAGAGGCGTCCTACCCTTACATAGCTTATGTTATCAAACGGCGGATAGAAGTGGCATACGTTGTCAACCACCTCTATCAGATAATTCATATTGATGATAAACTTTTGGTTGACTTGTATAAACTGCTTGTCCACTTCCAGGAGGTCATCACCCTTGATGGTTCGCTTCAGACGGACGGGAGCCTTGCTGCCCGCTACCACAGCCTCCCAGCAACGCACTTCATGATTATACTGAAAGAGAGCGATGTCGCGCTTGTCAACCAGTTTGAAATCTATGGTATTGGTATAGAGCAGAAACTTGCCGTTGTCGGACATGAGTTTGTCCTTATCCTGCCCGTCGGATTGCGGGGTTGGTAAAAGGGGGTGTTCGGCAAGTCGCTGCATAATGATGTCCAACTCCTTGTCATCAATAGGCTTCAGAAGTACATCGAAGGCTTTCTTTCTGAAAGCTGGCAACACAAACTCATCGTAAGCTGTATACATTACCACCCTGCAACGGCCATGGGTAAAGAAATCCAGTCTGTCCAGGAAATCCAAACCGGAAATATCGGGCAACTGCACGTCAAGGAAGAGCAAGTCGGGCTGTAACTCGCTCACCCTCGCCAGGCCGTCTAGTCCGGAGTGCTCTACTGCCACCACTTCTACCTTGGAGAATCTGGCCAGCCTTTCGTTCAGGTCTTTGACTGCCTGCTTATTGTCGTCTATAATGATTGTTCTCATCTTGCGGTTCTTTTGTCAAATAAATAGTTTGATATTATCTGGAATAACTATCGTTGCCACACATCCTACGGCTTTTCCATTTTCCTGTTCATTATTGAGCGAGAAGTTCATCTTGTTCTTATTTCGCTCGTTGACGATGACGATAGTTTGGGTGATGACGTTCAGTCCGGTGCGCTTCTTTCCCACACTACGGATGTCAAATCCCGGTCCATTGTCTCTGACCTTGATACAGGTGTTTTTTCCTTCCTTGCTTATCCCGATATGGATAATCTTATGTCCATCCCATCCTTTCAGACCATGCACGAAAGCATTCTCCACGAGAATCTGCACAAACATGGAAGGGATGCGCACCTGATCTATATTCACACTTTCGGCAATATTGATAGCAAACTCGAAGTCATCGCCCACCAGCTGTTTCTCCACATCAACATACCGTTTCACGAAGTCCAACTCTTCGCGCAACGTCACATCCAGACGGCACGACAGGTCGAGGTTGGCCCTTATCAACTTGGTGAGGTCGAGCAAGTCATTGGCATCATGCTCATTCGATTTCAATATTTTACCATTAAGCACATTAAATACGAAATGTGGAGAAATACGGTTGCGCACACAAGCTAGCCTCAACTGCATGTTGCGCATTTTATCTTGTGCATTTCGCTTGCGGGAGCGCATGACAAGGAGAGCAAAGATCAGGATGATGACAACGACCAGCGATACTGCTGCCACCGTGATGGCATAGGCACGCTGGACAACAGCATTCTTATGCTCCATCTCCAGGTTATGGTGCAAACGAATGGTATCTTGCGCAAATCGGTCCATGATTTCTGATGCACGCATCTTGATGCGGTTATGCTCCAGAGAGTCGTTCTGTTGGACATCCGTCCTCAGATTATCGTAGGCTCCCCGATAATCGCCTATAGCCTCATAATACTTGCGAAGATAACGGTTACGAATCTGGCGAAGACTAAACTCCATGCTATCTGACCCCTTCTCGTGTGACAAGATATCCTTGACCTTTGCCATATTCCCCTGCTTTACCGCCTGTCCGATACGGATAGAATTGACATAATAAATAGATACCTCATTACCATTTTCGGCAAACCAGGGTTCTATCTCGTCGAGATACTTCTCGGACAGCGCCACCTTATCTAAATTGAGGTATACATCAGCAAGATTAAGCTTGCAGAGGTACATATCAAAGGTGTCTGTCTTATGGTGTTTCTCCAGAAAAGCCTTCATGGTAAGAAACTTCTGGAGAGACGCCTTGTAGTTCTTGGTATAATAATAGTAGTTGCCATAGTTATTGAGGTAATAAGCCTGCATGCCTACCGTCATCTGAGAGAAATACTTCTCTGTCTGCTGATAATACTTCAGCGAGGTATCAAAATCATTGAGTTGCAGATAGATGGTGGCAAGTCCGAGATAGAGTGTGATGTTTTCACTAGACGGCAACCTGAGCGAGTCTACCAGAAACAGGGCACGCCGATAACACGCTGCAGCCTCAGGCAACTGGCTCTTGAAGATATAAGCATCGCCCAGATTGGCACAGACCTTAGGCATCTGGTCTTTAGCATCGCTGTTAGCCAACAAGGTTGTGGCGTCCTTATAGAGTCTTATCACCTCATCCGGATTCTTGCGATAATTATGATAAGCAATAGCCTTACAATTATAAGCGTATGCCAATAGAGAGTTGCGGCGTTCTGTAGCTGGTTGGAGTTTACAATAAGATATGGTTTGATCTAAGATGGGATACATAGAGTCTGGGGTAGCAGACAGACAGAAGTACTTTGCCTTGCGAACATAATATTCATAATAAGTCAGACTATCCGTTGCCGAAGCCAAGGCTTTCCTTATAATTTCAGGAGCATGAACCGACATGGCTTCCACTGAGTCATCAATGCAAGCCAACACTTTTCTTTCTTCTTCTGTCTTACCCGACTCCGCTGGCCGTTGGCAACCCAACAGTACGACCAACAGCAGGCATATACACCAAACATTTTTTTTCATCTTCTATATTCCGTTAAAACTCTCTTTTCATGGCAAAAATAAGCATTTTACTACACACCCACAAGTTTTTTGCCATAAAATCTTCCTGAAAAGCACAAAGAGAGTGCATTTTTCTATAGAAACACACTCTCCCGTTCTTTTATTTACTCATATAAGTATAATTATCTGTTGTCCAATATTTACTGTTATTGAATTTATACTTAGAAGCCTTTACGGAACCATTATCATTGAATTCGTAGCTATACTTGAAAGTAGTAGTTTCGCCATCACTATCATGCTGGGTAGCAGACACAGGATGATAATCGCCAGCCACTCCAAAATACCCTACATAGAACAAGAACTCCATATCTTCTATCATATCTGCCATATAGTTGTCTGTCCATTGCTTGGTGATATTAGGATAGGTGTTGTCGCCATACTCAAATGTAACTGTATCGGTAAATTTCTCTCCATCTTCGTTTCCATTGCATACGATTTGGGTGAGTTTACCATTAGACCAAGACAAATTATACTCCAAGGAATACTTCTCTGTTACCTTCTCGCCATCCTCGTAATATACATCTGTGCCAGAACTGGCAATCTTAGTCAGGTGTCCCTTGGAATCGTAAGAGAACCACGCCTCGCCTTTATTTTCTTCATTATCAGACTGATCTGTACTGCGGGTTTTCATGTTGACGATATAACCATTTTTATTCAACGCTATATCGTAATACTCTGTCACATCTGAATAACTGCCATGAGTATTGGTATAAGAAATCTTGAATGGATTGTAGGAGAAAATATAATCATCACTACCATAGGCTCTACACTTTGTGATTTTTCCTTCCGAGTTGTAGCTGAAAGTATTGTCACCTACAGAAGTAATATAAAGTTTCTCACCATCGCTGCCAGTTATCTGACCTGCGGTATCACTTCCTCCAGCCGAAGGGGTAAAGCCATCGTCATCACTGCTGCATGAAGAAAAGAAGAAAGGTAATGCCATCAAAAGCATACCTATATAATAAAGAGGTAATTTCGCTGTTTTCATGATTCTAAGTTTTTTAATGATTGTACTAACAAGAGGGATGCAATATCCTTATTGAAAATATTGCATCCCTTTTTAATTAAGGTTCAACGATGTATTATTAGAAATTATAACCTACGCTGAACATCCAGTTTTTGTTCTTCAACTTACCATCGCCAGAGTTCTTGGCTATATTAGAGAAGCCAAACTCATAAGCTGCACCGATGTAATAGTTCTTAGCAATTGTCAAGCCAGCACCAATCTGCAGACCACAATCAAAACGTTTCCAATCTGCACCTTCATCGCCGAAGCAATCCCACTTGTCTTCGTCGCCATCCTCTGTTTCCTTAATCTTACCACCTACACCATAAGCGAAGTAAGGACCAACATTAATCTGCAACTGAGCAGCATCGCTAAAATTGTAACGATAAGAAGCCAATACAGGAATTTCCAAGTACATTGGATTTGCTGTCAACTCATAGTCTCCTTCTTTCTCCTTGTAACCCTTGTTCTGGAGATAAAGACCAGTCTGAACATAAAGACTCTCCATCATAGGAATATCTGCGATAATGCCTACATGCCAATTAGTTTTATTGTCTGTAGAAACGGTCACGTTGTCTTCTTCATAGGCCATACCTGCCACATTGAGACCACCACGGATACCAAACTGAACGCCGCCATCAGCCTTCTCTGTTGAGAAGAATGAAGAAGATGAGCTACTTGCACGCTGTGCTGAAGCTGTAAGAGCGCAGAATGCGCAAACTGCTACAATAATAATTTTTTTCATAATCTTAAAAAGTTTATATGATTAATACTCTTAGCTTTACAAATAGATAGACTACATACTGAAATCCATGCGCCATACATTATAGTTCTTTTCTGCTGAGCCACGCTGAGACAGGAAGAAGATACTCTTTCCGTCTGGTGACCAAACTGGCGACAAATCGTTACCTGGATGGTAAGTAAGCTGAGTAAGCTGGGTACCATCGGTGCGAACTACAAATATGTCAGTATTGTCAATCTTCTCTTTTTCAGACCTGCTAGATCCTGTAACCAACAGCCATTTGCCATCAGGTGATAACTGAGGCGTACTGAAGCTCTTGCCTGGCTGAGAAAGGATAACTTCCTCCACACCCGTCTTGAAGTTTACACGCCAAATTTCACTTTCCTTGTTCGTTGTAAAACGGGCGCAATAGATGGCATCCTGATCATTAGGAATAAGACAAGCCGTCATACCTCTACTATAATTGGAGAAAAGGTTGGTCTTGCGATCATAACTCCAAAGGCTATAAGATGCATATCCCTCTCCACGATGGAAATAAATTGTGTTTCCATCTTTACTGATTACACCGCCGAAGTCATTGTCTGTTCCGTTTGAAATCTGACGTACCACAGTACCCTGATTGGCATCTACCAGATACACGCCATGATGATTGCCTCTCACCTCAGTAAAGCACAGGGTCTTGCCATCAGGACTCCAAGTGAAGCCCTCTACGTTTGTACGGAATGTGCGCTGTACACTGGCGCCACCTTTAGCAGCATTCTTAATCATGATGTTGGTGGTTCCATTCTTTTCGTTGATGTAACCTATGCGTCTTCCATCAGGAGATACGCCAATTTGAGGAATTACCCACCAATCGATGGTATTGGTCTTGCGAGAGCCAAAGACGCCAGATGTCTTACCCACGATATTACCTTTATAATCAGCTACGCAGTCAGCGTCATCTGTGATTTTTTCGAACTTCACACCACCCTCCTCTGGTACGAAGACGAGGGAAAAATCAAATTTCACCTTTGCATCTACACCTACTGACAATAAGAGTAAAGATGCTAAAAGCCAATAACTTTTCTTTTCCAGCAATTTCATATTCTATAATTTTAACTTATTATATTATTTTTTTTCTGTTTGCAAAGGTAAATAAAATATTTTGATCTCACAAACAGCAAAAATCGCATCCATGCCTATTCGTCAGTATAGCGTGATTAACCATCTAAAATTAATGCCTATTTGCTAGAAAATAAAGAGGTTAGAGACCCCTACCAATAGGATCTCCGACCTCTTTATATAATATATTATGAGATTTTTTTGCGTTTTTTACAATACTCTCATTTCTGCTTTCACAAGATTACTTCTTACCTTTCTTACCTGCAGCCAAGAAAGCTGCGCATTCAAAGAAGAGAAAGTAATCTGTTTGGTTATTATTCTCATCGAGGCAATCGTCAATGGAACATAGCTCCAGGAACG
>CAVBFV010000190.1:0-6361 GCA_963594575.1 Lachnospiraceae bacterium
GGAAATAAGGAAATATTAAATTATGGCAAAGGAAAACTATAGTAAATATGAAATGAATGGGGTACTCAAAGTACTACCATTTAGTCATGTATCACTTCATAAAAGTAATACAAAATGTACCATGTTATTTTTTAATCATTACAAAATAATAAATAATATCGTGATAAAGCATTTATTGTTGACGGTGATAGCTCTGTGCATGGATACTTTTGCCCTTGCCACACCCCCGTATTGCAAAGTGTACACACTTGAGGAACTTGATGTGGTCATCAAGAACAGTAGCGTTTATACTCATAAGTACGAGCAGAGGATTGACGTGTTGAAGCAAAAGCTTCGTAGAGCGAATAATGATGAGGAAAGATTGGCGGTGTCTCGTGACATCTTCGCTAAATACTATCCTTTTAAGTTGGATTCTGCATACGTGTATGCGGAACGAAAACTTAGTTTGGCAAAGAAATTGAATGTTTATGAGGACAGTGTCTATTCTGAGTTGGATATTGCGGGTATCTTTACCAAGAGTGGCAACTATTTGGAGGCGAACAGAATACTTTCGGCAACGGATGGCAGTTTGATGTCCAATGATATGCGCCAATACTATTATAGTTTGTATGGCGATCTTTACGAGGGACTTCGTCAAACAGCGATAACCTCTATCCAGCGTGAATACTATGAGCGGAGGCGTTTGCTTTACCGAGATTCGCTCAAGAACTTAAATGTCTTGAATAGCGATTGGGACAAGGCTGGGTTCTTGATAACGAATCAGAAATATACAGATGCGTTGCATATTCTCCTTGCTTCTTATAAAAAGTTGACGGTGGATGACCGAGAGATGGGATATGTGGCTTATTGTATCTCTGATATTTATCGCCAGATAAATGACAAGGATAAGGAAAAGCAGTATCTCATCATTTCAGCCATGTCTGATTTGAAAAATAGTATCAAGGAGTATGTGTCGCTTCGTCGTCTTGCCACCTTATTATATGAGGAGGGTGATGTAACTCGTGCTTACTTGTATATGAGAAAGTCGATGGAAGATGCTACCTTTTGTAATGCGAAACTACGTATTATTGAGGTTTCTGATGCTTTGCCTATTATAGATAATGCGTATGATGCCATGCGCAAGTCCGAGCGAGCACATATCACCTTAGGATTGATTATCGTGAGCTTCCTCTTGATGTTGGTGGGGGCTTTGATGATTTATACTCGTAAGCAGTTGCATCGAATCGCCCATGCTCGCCGTGCCTTGGAAGAGTCAAACAAGAGTTTGAATGAGATGAACCAGAAGTTGAATTCTCTCAATACACAATTGACTTCTACCAATGACAAACTGAACGAAGCCAATACGGCTCTGCAAGAGACCAATAGCTCACTCTTCGAGAGTAATAAGATTAAGAATATCTATATCATGGAGTTTATGAACAAGTGTTCGGCTTATATAGATAAGTTGGATGCTTATCGACGTTCACTCAATAAATTGGCTGCCAATGGAGGACTGCAGGAACTCTATAGACGTTTGAAGTCAAGTTCCATCGTGGAGGATGAAATCGAAGAGTTCTTTGAGGACTTCGACCGTATCTTCCTCCGAATCTTTCCAGAGTTTGTTGTGTCCTTCAATGGTTTGATGAAGGAAGACGAGAATATTCAACCCAAGAAGGTCGGCCGACTTAACACAGAGTTACGCATCTATGCCTTGTTGCGTTTGGGTATTGTGGAGAATGAGAAGATTGCTGCTTTCTTGAGATGTTCCAAGCAGACGGTATATTCTTATCGTTCTCGCATCCGTTTACGCTCTCTTTATCCTGAGGATTTTGAAGAAAGAGTAGCTAAAATAGATTAAAAACTCTTTAATATATGCGAAATACCCTTTGGATAGGGTTTGTATTTTTCTCTTGTGCTGAATATCATAAGTCTCTGATATTCAGCACAAGTGTTGTTTGTACATATTTGTATTTTTGGTGTACGGTGTTATAACCTATTTAAAAAAGCCCTATCTTTGCAACCAACAACGCCGACAAGGCTGTATTTGGAATTTAAAATAACATAAACTAACAATTAAAGAACAATTTGAACATGAAGAGATTATTATCTTTCGCTTTCATTGCTTGTGCTGCATTTCTTACGGTAACAGCGCAAGGTGTTGTAAGCAACAATCCTGTGGCTGCAACCAATGCTATCGTGAAATGTGGCAATGCTCGTTTCACCGTGCTTACTCCTGAGATGATACGCATTGAGTATAGTGCAAAGGGTACGTTTGAGGATCAAGCAACATTTACGGTTGTCAATCGTAATTTGGATGTTCCTCAATTTACCAAAACTGAAGACGATACCTATTTATATATAACAACATCCAACTTGAAGTTGAAGTATCGCAAGGGTACAGACCCTCGTACAATACCAGCTTCTTCCATGAACCTTACCATTGCAGTCAACGGTGATGGTGTTCAGTCCGCATGGTATCCAGGTAAGCCAGACCCATTGAACCTGAAGGGAACCTGCCGTACTTTGGATGGACTGATGGGCGATAGCAAGCGTTCAGAGATGGAAAACGGTCTTGTGTCACGTTCTGGTTGGGCAGTGATAGACGACTCTTGGAGTTCCTCTCGTGCAGATGGTGGACGTTCATACGCATTGGTGCCAAGTACGGAAGTTGGATATAGTTGGTGGGCTGACCGTGCAGACAATCATGCAATGGACACTTATTTCTTGGGTTATGGTCACAATTACAAGAAGGCAATAGCCGACTTTACAAAGATAGCAGGTGACATACCTTTGCCTCCAGACTATGTGTTTGGATATTGGTATAGCAAGTATGCCTCTTATTCGGCAGATGATTATCGCAATATCATGAAGGACTTGAAGACGAACAAGATTCCTACTGATGTGATGATTCTCGACATGGATTGGCATTGGAATGGTAATGCTTACAGTGGTTCGGAAGGTCGTGGAGGTTGGACTGGTTGGTCTTGGAATACAAACTTGATTCCAAATGCTACCCAATTACTTTCAGAGATGCACAAACAGAACTTTAAGACTGCTCTCAACTTGCATCCTGCCGATGGAATCAATAAGGTGGAGTCTCCATCTTATTTTGCGGCAATGAAGTCCGAATTGGGTGGCAAGTATCTCAATGATGATAAGAACACCATCAACTGGAGTCTTGATTATACAGATTTTACAAAGTCTTTCTTTAAGAATATCATCCGTGACCATGAAAAAGAAGGCGTAGATTTCTGGTGGATAGATTGGCAACAGCATCTTACGAGTCCATATACCAACTCTTTGAGTGAGACATTCTGGTGCAACCATGTGTTCTATAATGAGGCAGCGAAGCGTACCGACCATCGTCCTGTCATCTTCCATCGTTGGGGAGGTTTGGGTAGCCATCGTTATCAGATAGGTTTCTCGGGTGATGCCAATATCAGTTATGACGCTTTGGCATTTGAGCCATACTTCACAGCAACGGCTTCTAATGTTGGTTACGGTTATTGGGGACACGACCTGGGAGGTCACATGTATTCAAGTGAAGAACTTATCAACAATCCTAACCTCGTGTTACGCTGGATTCAGTTTGGCGTGTTTACCCCAATCTTCCGTACTCATGCCACAAGTGATGCCCGCATCGAACGTAGAATCTGGAAGTTCTCTAATTTCCCTACCATATTGGAGGCAGTGCGTTTGCGTTATACTTTGTTCCCATACATCTATACGATGGCTCGCAAGACATACGAAACAGGTATTTCTCTTTGCCGTCCACTCTATTATGAGTATCCAGAGGTAGAGGAGGCTTACACATACGATGGAGAGTATTTCTTTGGTGATGACATCTTGGTGGCTCCTATCACGGCTCAAGCAGGGAGTGACGGAAAGACCAATAAGGAAATCTGGTTCCCTGAAGGTAAATGGTGGAGTGCATCTACTCATGAGATGATAGAAGGCCCATGCAAGCGCACAATGACATTTACAGATGAACAGATACCTTATTTCTTCCGTGAAGGTTCGGTCATTCCTTTCAATCCATCTACAGTGATGAATGTTACGGAACGTCCTGATAACTTGGTGCTTCATGTGGTGGCTGGTGCCAATGGTGAAGGTTCTCTTTATGAGGATGATGGTGACAATGCTGATTATGCTACCGATTATGCCAAGACTTCCTTGAAGCAAGTTTGTGATGGCAACAGAGGTGAATACATCATCTCGGAACGTCAAGGTTCAGTAAGCAAAGCTCCTCAGAACCGTTCTTATGTGATGCACATCTATAATACTTCTGCTCCTATCTCAGCCCAAGTGGATGGTGTGAGTGCAACTTTCAGCTATGATGAGGCTACTCATTGCACTACGGTGGAAGTACCTTCGGGAAGTTGTTCGCTGGAACGAAAAGTCGTCGTGGAGTATAGTCCTGCGACGGCAATAGATAAGACAGAGGCAAATAAGGTAAGTGTTGCTTATGACAAGACTGATCAACAACTTGTTGCTTCATTCGGCAAACTTGCCCAACAAGTATCCTTGGTGGTGAGCAATGTCGCTGGCAAGACGTTGTTGGCAAACAACTATAAGCAAGTAGATGGCTTCTCTGAAGATTTGTCAATGTTGATGCCACAGCTATATATAAGTAAGGTGGTGGCTGACAGCAAGACATACGTAAACAAGTTTATTAAAGAATAAAAGTGATATACCCATGAAAAGATTATTTTTGTCACTATATGCCATCTTGGCTGTTTGGGGAGTGAAAGCTGCTGATATGCCTTACTCCTTGGAGTTGTCGCAACTATATATCATTGGTGATGCTACTCCATACGCTTGGGATACCAGCAAGACTCCTGATATGGAAAAGATAAATGAGGGACTGTTTCGATGGACAGGTCACTTGGAGGCTGGCAAGGAATTTAAGTTCCTCAATACGAGAGCATTTCATAAGCATATCGTAGGTACTTCGGCAGACCAAAATATCCAAGTAGGTCAGTATTATGACCTAAACTTGGAAATCAACTGGGAATTGCCTGGAGACAAGGACTTCAAGTTTAAGCCAACTGTCACTGGAGACTATACTGTGTATGTTGATTTGCAAAGCATGAAGATGGTTATTTGTGAGAAGGAAGATGAGGTGAAATTGCCCAAAAAACTCTATGCGACGGGTACTGCATTGGGAGGCAAGGTAGTGGAACTCCCACAGTATGGCAATGTAGAGTTCAAGACGTTGCTTGATTTGCAACCGGGTAATCTCATTCTGCAAGATACACCAGAGGCGACATCATCTACGAAGTATTATACTTCTCTCTTTGAAGGCGTGGATATTTCCTTTGGACAAGACTATAGCTCTTCCTTGAAATGTACGACAGATAAGCAGACTGAAGGATGGAGTGTGAGCGTTCCTGGTAAATATACGCTTTATGCTATCAAAGACAAACATCAGGCATACGCCAAGATATTCAAGCCACGCCGTACACTCTATTTGGCAGGAGGATGCCTCAAGGAATATTGGAACTATTGGACAGACCCAGCTACTTGCCAATTCACTCCAAGTTCATCCAATCCAGAGGAATTGGTATGGGAAGGTTACTTATCTCCTACATGGAGCGATGACCGTCCAGAACCAAGCAAGTTGAAGATACTGACCAACCAGAGTTGGACATCGGAAACTTATCATCCATACGTAGCCGACACTCCTTTGGTTGGTGAAGGAAGCTTCCGTAGTTCAGGTGGCGATGATGTGAAATGGGAAATCTCCGAGGCAGGGAATTATCGCATTACCATCAATACGGCAACAGAAACCATTCGTGGAGAACTGTTGGGTAGCAATGCCAAGGAACTGAATGCCGTAACAGAAGTTCGGAAGGTAGAACAGGATGCTTCAGTACAGATCGTTTGTGGCAAAGGAACGATATACGTGAAGTCAACAGAGAAGCCTGTTACAATATCGGTGTGTTCGATAGATGGCAAGCAGATCGCTTCTTACTCAAACATCCAAGAGGGTGTCGTTGCAGAAGGCTTGGCAAAAGGAGTATATATCGTAAAAACCGTAGGCGCAAGAACTTCCTGTCCCAAGAAAATCATGATAGATTAATTAAGGTTCCTAACCGAAAAGAATATACATTAACTTAAAAGTAAAGCAAATGAAAACATTCCTAAAAAAGACAACCGCATTGTTATGCTTGTGCATGCTGATGCCTCTTACGCTTTTGGCACAGGAAATGCTGAAAGTGCAGGGTACTGTCACTGATGCTTCTGGTGAGCCTCTGATAGGTGTAAATGTAAGGACATCTTCTTCCAAGGCAGGTGCCGTTACAGACATGGATGGTAACTATACCATCGAGGTTTCTCCTAAGGCTACCTTAGTATTCTCATACGTGGGTTTTGAGTCTCT
>CAVBFV010000191.1:0-6344 GCA_963594575.1 Lachnospiraceae bacterium
AGAATGTGCGCCGCTGGTGGCCATTCCTCCGCGACCGCCGCATCGAGAACTACGGAGATATTACCAGGCGATTTATCGATTAACCCATTTTTGCCGGAAATTCCGAGAGAATATCGGGATTCCGGCATACATATATATATAAGGTATAGATTTTCAGGATAAATGGAGAATTTGGAAGTGATGGTGATACTTTTCATCATCGTGATTTTAGGTTACGTCGCCTGCAAGTTGGGATATATGGGCGACAAGTTTGACAAGAAGCTATCCAGCATGGTGGTAGATATCACCTGTCCCCTGCTGGTGCTCTCGTCAGTAATGGGCGATGAGCTGCCCGACCGCACGCTCATCCTCCCCCTCCTGGGCGTAGGTTTTCTTACCTACATCCTTTTGCTGGTATTCGGTTTCTGGGTACCGCGTCTCATCACTCGCAATCATGATGACCAGGGCATGATAGGTTTTGCGCTGATGTTTGCCAACGTAGGTTTCATCGGCTACCCTATCGTTTCGAGCATATTCGGTCCGAAGGCCATTTTTTATGCCGCGCTGCTCAACATGCCGAACACCTTTTTTATTTTTACGGCAGGTGTCATGCTCATCAAGGGCGAGTACAGCGTCAAGCAGTTCAATCCTAAGGTACTGTTTTCTCCGGCTCTTCTGGGTGCCTTCGTTGCCGCCCTCCTGGTAGCTTTCGGGGTTCATACGCCGGATATCATTGCGCGTCCGGTAACGATGGTGGGCAACATAACGGTTCCGGCAGCCCTGATGATTATCGGTTCCTCGATGGCTAAGTTGCCGGTGAAGGAGATTATCGGCAGTCCTAAGGTATACCTCTCCTCGTTCTTGCGTCTTGTGGTAGTACCGCTGAGCATCTATTTCCTGTTCAAGGTATGTGGTGTAAGCGATCAGGTCAACGACATCAATACGGTTGTCATTGCGATGCCCGTAGCGAGTTTCGGCACGATGTTCTGTCTGAAATACGGCCGCAATCCTTCGCTCATCACCGAGATGACGTTCATCACCACGGTTGGCAGCATCATCACCATCCCGCTCATCACCCTCCTCTTTTCGTAACGCAGAATTTCTTGCCATTCTTGATGTATATACCCTTCTTCATAGCCCCCGTAATGCGGCGGCCGCTCAGGTCATAAATGGCAGCATTGTCTAGCTCCTGATCCGATGTTACAGAATGGATGCCGGTAGACTCCAGGTTGCGGTAAGTCCTTACCTCGAGTTCATAAACCGGTTCAAGACCTCTTACGCTGTTCACGCTTCCAGCACCAAACACGATGTTTTCAGCCAATTTACCATCCACCAGTGCATAATACTTTGATACGCCTTCATCCACCGTCAGATAATAGTAATAAGTGGAGCCGATGACAGGTTTGCCATTATAGAAATTGCGGGAAGGATTATACTGGCTTCCTGCTTCCTCGAATGTTACACCTTCTCCTATTTTGGTTCTCACCTCAAATGTGCGAGGTTCGTATCCGGTTGCCGGCAGACGCAGTCTCTCAAAGTCCTGACCATACAGTTCCATATACTCCTCCGAGCCATTTCTCTTAGCCACAACAGCCAGATAATCACCCGGTTCTGCATCTACAGTACTCAGAACCGTAAAGACCAATTTAGGATAGATGTAGCCCCGTCCAAAATCTTTAACCGTCTTGGTGCTGGATGATATAATCTCCCGAATCTCGCCCTTAGCATTCATCAGAGCCATGGCAAGTACTCCGTCAAAGTTCTGTTTTCCTTCATTTTTGATTGGTACTGAAAAGACGATACATTTCTGTCCCTTCTTCACATCAGTAACATTCATATTCATTTCCTGAAGATAGTCAGTCATCTTCGTGAATCTCATATCAGAGATTTTTTCCTTTCCGTCAGATGGCTCCATGCCGAATACTGCCATCTGGCCAACGTTATACCGACTGGCAACTGGCTTTCCTTCTTCGTTTTGCGGATTGAGGGCTCCTATATGGTAGAACCCGTTGCAAAGACCGCCCCAGCCCCAGTTTACGCTGAAGCTATCGTCCTTGTAACCATCTATCACGAAGGCATGACCGCCACCAATAGAGTCGAATGCAGCATAGAGCACAGGACGGTTGGCATCAATCTCTCCGCGCAACTTTTCGTTCCATTCCTCTGCGCTCCCAGCTTCTATTGACATCTGATGCGAAATCTTGCTGTAGCCGAAATACTTCTGCATGGCGGCCACCAGATCGCTTATATACGAACCGCTACCGTCTTCAGTATACTGCATATCCACAGCCACACCGAGGTCTGACATGAGCCTTGCCACTCCGTCGAAGTCAGCAGCGTTGGTTCCGTCATATCGCGCAGGCATGTTTGCCCAATCATATTCGTGCTCGAATTGGGCAGTCAGGGTCTTGCCGTCCCATTTATAGGAATGGCTTCCGGTACCCTTGGCAGGATAACCGTGATATTGCATCACGATGGCACCAGCCGTAGCCGCACAGCCAACCGGATATTTGTTTGGCGTGTACTTGTTGAATGGAGCCATCTGGTCCCATTTCGCGGTATTGAGCAGCTTTTCGCCGCTGAAACCGGTTCTTGTGGCAGTCTGGTTCGCCTGATTGCTGTTAGCCAGCGCTGCTATCTGCCGTTCATAACTCTTGAGCAGGTCCTTCAGTCCGTCGGGCAGATTTCCTGCATCAAATGTTCCTGTTGAGGTATACCCCAAAACTGGCGCTACTGCGTCGTCACCTGCTATAATGACGAATCCGCCTGCGTCATTGTTGAAAACATAATAAGCATCAGAGCGCGATGCGGTATTAGCCGTCCGGCTCTTGGCTCTAGCTTTCTGTGGCATCTGTTTTCCCCAGAAGCTGTAAGCCTGCTGCTGTGCCTGCCATTGAGTTATCCGCTTAGCCTCCGAAGGAGAATATACCAGCAGCAGCAACAATGCCAATATGTTTTTAAAGTGTAATTTTCGTTTCATTAGTTCTTGTTGTTTAATAATTTTCTATATACCTATTATAGTTTTTTAGATATTTTATCCTTTTCTAAAGTTCATGCAACGAAAGTTTTCTTCTAATTGCCGAAAGTAGTTTATCCTTTTCTAAAGTTCATGCAAATGAAAGTTTGCTTTCAAATTGCCGAAAGTAGTTTATCCTTTTGCAAAGATAGGGAAAATATTAATACCCAGCAAGTTTTTTTGCTTTTTTTTCATCGCATCCCCTATTTTTTTTACGCATTGCCCCTTTTTTTACGTATTAAGCGAAAAAATCCCCTGATGCTACATAAAGCACCAGGGGATTCCTATCTTTTAATTGTAATATTCAACACTCAACATTCAACACTCAACATTCAACATTACCTTGCGCTTATTTTCTTTCCATTCTGGATATAGATACCCTTAGATGGAACATTTGGTATTCTGCGACCGTTGAGGTCATACAATGCCGACTTGGTGGTCTCATTATCCAAAGTGACAGAATTGATACCTGACGCAACAAGGTCTTCTACGATATTGTCAAAGTTGACTATCCAGTTCTGAGTATACTGATAAGCCTGATATTTTTCCTTACTTTCAGGATAAAGGTGCAGCGTACGGCTTACCTTGTTGCCCTTGTTATAGAATACGCACCAACTTATCCAAGAAGGAGCCTCCTTATGACGCATATAGACATCAGCTAAAGAATGGCATCCCCAGAAAGTATTCAATCCGAACTCCCGGATAGTTTCCGGCAGGTCAATTTCTACCAATCCAGTTTCTCTAAACGCATTTACACCAAGAGTATTCACACCTGCCGGCATCTTGAAGTGTTTCAGATTCACATTCTTCCAGAAAGCATCCTTAGGAACCATATTGGCAGGATAGGTATCATAAGCCACGACCCTGGCATTACTCAAGTCGATACCAGTAAAAGGATGACTGTTCAATTCGTCAAAGTCTCGCTTGTCTATCTCACCGTTTACCTTGATATTGGTGTATACATGATAATCCAGATTCTTACTATCCAATTCAGCCTTCAGTTGTCCCGGTGCAGCTAAAGTCACCTCAACAGTCTTTTCCTCATAGGTGCGATATGTTTTAACTACCAGGTTATAAACAGGTTTTATACCTGGAGATATAGCATAGAATGTAACACCATTAGAGAAAGATGCCGTAAGAGCACTCTTACCATCCAATTCAATAAAACTCTTGGCAATACCTGCATCTATCTTCACATCGAAATAATAAGGACAGCCCTGCAATGGCTTACCATTGTATAATCTGCTAACCCAATTATAAGCTGAAGAAGCCTCTACAAACTGCGCCCCTTCGCCCAATTCCGTTTTCACTTCGAATGTACGAGGCTGGAATCCTGTAGCAGGCAAATGAACTTCCTCCACATCAGGTCCTAAGATTTCTACATATTCGTCAGTTCCGTCTTCCTTTGATACAATAGCCAGGTAGTCACCCTCCTGAGCATCCACCGGACAAGATCCCTCTAATGTGATTAAAGGCTTATAAAATCCAGGACTAAAGTCCGTAATCGTTTTTGCCCCAAATACTTTACGGGTTTCGCCCTTGGCATTCTTCAAAGCTATCGCTACCTCTCCGGTAAACGGATTCTCCCCTTGGCTTTGAAGAGGTAAAAGATAGAGATTCATATTTTTACCTGCCTTCACATCAGTAACATTCATGTTCATCGTTTCCAGATAACCATCAACCTTGATGAATCCCAGATTAGAAATAACTTCCTTGCCGTCAGATGGCTGCAAGCCAAATACAGCCGACTGATCTGCATTATATTTCTCGCCCGTAGGCTTTCCTACGTGCTCCGGATTCAAGGCTCCAATCTTGTAGAAACCATCGCAATAGCCGCCCCAGCCCCAGTTTACGCTGAAGCTTTCGTCCTTGTAACCATCTATCACGAAGGCATGACCGCCTCTAGCTGGGTCAGAAGCAGCATAGAGCACAGGGCGGTTGGCATCAATCTCCTCGCGCAGTCTGCCGTTCCATGCCTCTGCACCCACATCTTCTATTGCCATCAGATGCGAAAGTTTGCTGTAGCCGTAGTACTTCTGCAGGGCGGTTACCAGGTTGCCGATATACGCACCGCTTCCGTCCTTATTATACTGCATCTCCACTGCCACACCGAGGTCTGCCATCAATCTTGCCACACCGTCGAAGGCGGCAGCGGTGGTGACGTCATATTTGGCAGGCATGTTTGCCCAATCATAACCGAGCTAGAAATTGGCAGTCAGGGTTTTGCCGTTCCAGGTATAAGAATGGCTTCCGGTGCCCTTGGCAGGATAACCGTGATGCTTCATAACGATGGCACCAGCCGTTGCCACACAACCTGTAGGATAGTTGTTTGGCGTATATTTGTTAAAAGGTTCGTTCTGGTTCCATTTCGCAGTATTGAGCAGCTTTTCGCCTGTAAATGCTGCTCTTGTAGCAGTCTGGTTTGCCTGATAGCTGTCGCCCAGCGCCGCAATCTGGCGCTCATAGCTCTTCAGCAGGTCCTTCAGTCCGTCAGGCAGATTCTCGGCATCAAATGATCCCGTTGAGGTATAACCCAATACTGGCGTTACGGCATCATCACCTGCGATAATGACGAATCCGCCGGCATCGTTGTTAAATACATAGTAAGCATCCGATGGAGATGCAGTAGTAGCCGTGCGGCTCTTCGCCTTCGCCTTCTGCGGCATCTGCTTTCCCCAGAAGCTGTAGGCCTGTTGCTGAGCCTGCCACTGTGTGATTCGCTTGGCTTGCAGAGGAGAGTATCCCAGCGCCAGCAACAATACCAATAGAAATTGAATGTGTAATAATCGCTTCATAAGTTTTTATCTTTAAAGGGTTATTATATATATGTATAGTTCTTAGAAAATTCTTTCTTCATCGGCAAAGATAAGAAAAAAAACAATACCAAGCAAGTTTTAAGCCCTCTTTTTTCGCCCCGCTCCCCACTTTTTTACGCAATGACACCCCTTTTTACGCATTGAACGGAAAAAAACTCCTCCATTTTTTCGTTATTCCCCGATTTTTGCCTTATCTTTGCAAGTAAATTAGGCATGGAAGAAAATCCTTTACCAATAATATAAACTAGAAGAAATGAAAATAAACAACAGTACGAAGAAAAGCCTGCTCATCATCGCACTCGCGATGGCCAGCACTACTTACCAGATGCAAGCCGCTCCGATTGAACATATCGGCGACAGATACATCATGCATGTTCCCGAAATGGAACTCACCGGCGAAGAATCGCTCCTCGATGTACTCATGATGTGCCCCGAAGTCATCTCTCTCGACGGCAACAATATCATCGGCGGAGACCCGTTCGCCAACCTCTACGGCAAGTTCGTCATCCGTATCGACAACCAGGAATACGGAC
>CAVBFV010000192.1:0-6309 GCA_963594575.1 Lachnospiraceae bacterium
GTGTCGACTTTTCTGTACCCTTCCTGGTTACCTTCTTCTGTTCTTTGTAGAAATAGCTAAAAGCAGTTTTAAACCAAACCCGTATGAGACATATTTTCAGTTCATTCATGATATGTCTGAGCCTGTGCTGTGCCCATACCTCAGTAGCCCTTGCGGCTCAGGACGGCAAGCAGCCAGCAGTTTCAGACCCTTGGCAGGACGCCACCGTGACCCATATCAACCGCATGCCGATGACCGCTCATTACTTGCCTTTTACAAGCGAGAACGGAGCCTTGGCACAGTTGAAGATGGACGACGCCCGCCGTTTCCAGTTGAACACCCAGAATGAGCGCCGCCGCTCGCTGGATGGTGTATGGAAATTCAAACTGGTGAAGAATCCGAGTCTTGCCTTGACCGATTTCTTCAAGACATCCTATAACGTAAGCGATTGGCAGAACATCAATGTGCCTGGCAGCTGGGAGTTGCAGGGCTTCGATGCGCCCATCTACACCGATGTAACCTATCCTTTCAAGGCAAATCCTCCTTTCGTACCACAGGATTACAACCCTGTAGGACATTATGTACACGAATTTACCGTGCCTGAAAGCTGGAAGGGCATGGATGTGATCATGGATTTCGAAGGTGTAGAATCTGCCTTCTATCTCTGGATCAACGGCAAGATGGTGGGTTATAGTGAAGATAGCCGTCTGCCTGCCCACTTCAATATCTCCAAGTTCCTGAAGAAGGGCAAGAACCGCCTTGCCATGAAGGTGTTCCGCTTCAGCGACGGCAGTTATCTGGAAGACCAGGACTACTGGAAGTATAGCGGCATAGAGCGCAATGTGTTCATCCAGGCTCGTCCTAAAAGCAGAATGAACGACTACGTATTGGGAAATAAACTAATCAATCAATATAAGGATGGCAATTTCACACTCGATGTGAATATGCTCAATCCACAGAAGGGTCAGAAGGTTGAGGTGAAAGTGCTTTCGGCAACAGGCAAATCTCTCTTCAAACAAATCCAGAGCATCACCTCACCTGCTGATACCTTGATTCATTTCGAAAAACTGCTGAAGAATGTGCAGCCTTGGAGCGCCGAGCGTCCTTATCTCTACACACTCGTCATCAATACTACCGACAGGAATGGTAGAGTAGAGGAGAGTGTGGCTCAGCCTTTCGGCTTCCGTACCATCGAAATGAAGAACGGACAGCTTCTGGTGAACGGTGTTGCCATCACCATTAAGGGGGTGAACCGACAGGAGCACAATGCCGTACACGGCAGAACCCTCAGCATCGGTGAGATGGTGAAGGATGTGAAGATGATGAAGCAGTTCAACATCAATGCCGTGCGTACCTCTCACTATCCAAACTATTCGGAGTGGTATCAGCTCTGCGATAAGTATGGTCTCTACATGGTAGGCGAGGCGAACATCGAGTGTCATGGTATTTTGGATACAGAATACAAACAGCTGGCAGACAGAGAAGACTGGTATCCTGCTTTCCACGACCGCATGTACCGCATGATCAAGCGCGACCGCAACCATACCGCCATCATCATCTGGTCTATGGGTAACGAGAGCGGATATGGCAAGAGTTTCGAGAAACTCTACGATATGAGCAAGGCGATGGATCCAACCCGTCCGGTACAGTATGAGGGCGGCGGTTACAACGCCAAGTCGGATATCTACTGTCCGATGTATGCCCGCATCTGGTCTTTGCGCCGCCATGTCAACCAGCGTGATGAGCGTCCGCTGATTCTTTGCGAATACGCCCATGCCATGGGTAACAGCGAGGGTAATCTCAAGGATTACTGGGATCTGATTTACAAATACGACCAGTTGCAGGGTGGTTTCATCTGGGACTGGGTAGACCAGACCATCGCCAAGACCGATGACAAGGGACACAAATACTGGGCTTATGGTGGCGATATGGGATTCGTAGGTGTAGTAAACGATTCCAACTTCTGTGCCAACGGACTTGTAGCAGCCGACCGCTCGCTGCATCCACATATCTGGGAGGTGAAGAAGGTTTACCAGAACATCGCCTTCGAGCCAGTAGCCTTCATGCAGAACCGCATCAAGGTAACCAACCGATTCGACTATACCACGCTTGACAATTATCAACTCGTATGGGCAGTAGAAGCAAACGGCGAAACCATCAGAAGCGGCAAGATGAACTTCCCGACCCTCCTGCCTCATCAGACTAAGGAGATGGAGATACCGATGGGTACACTTCCTGCATCCGACAGCAAGGAATACTTCCTCACCCTGCGCGCCTTCAGCAAGCAGGCTACCGGAGCCGTTCCTGCAGGTCACGAGGTAGCCATCGAGCAGATGCAGTTGCCTGTACGACAGGAAAAGGCTCAGGAACAGGTAAGCGGACAGATAGAGAAGACCGAGACAGAAGATGCCGTCACCATCCAGGGAAAGACCAATGATTTCAGCATCAGCTTCTCTAAGAAGACCGGCGAGATGACATCCCTGAAATATGACGGCAAGGAAATGCTGCTAGCAGGTTTGCAGCCTAACTTCTGGCGCGGTATTACCGACAACGATGTGGCTAACGGCACTCAGGAGCGCTGCGCTACCTGGCGTGAGGCTGGAAAGAAGATGGTACTGAAGGGCATCAAGACCCAGGCAGACAACCAGAAGGCTACCGTCATCGCAGACTTCGATATGCCTGAGCAGGAATCTCAGATGCAGATTACCTATCAGATGCTTGCCAACGGAAATGTAGAGGTGAACATGCACTTCATTCCTGGCAACAAGGCTCTGCCGGAGATGCCTCGTCTCGGTATGCGCATGATTCTGAAGGGCGACTACGACCAGATGACCTGGTTGGGTCGAGGTCCGCAGGAGAACTATGCCGACCGCAAGAGCGGTTACCTCATCGGTAAGTATTCTGCCAGCGTATGGGAGCAGTATCATCCATACGTAAGAGCACAGGAAACTGCCAATAAGTGTGATGTACGCTGGTTCACCCTCGCTTCGAAGGCTGGAGCCGGTATCAGGGTGGAAGGTGCTGAGCCATTGAGCGTAAGTGCCTGGAACTTCCCACAGGATGATCTCCTCTATGTTCCTTCTACCATCGAGCACCGTCATGGCGGCTGTGTTGACAAGAAGGACATGGTATGGGTGAACATCGACCATTTGCAGATGGGTGTTGGTGGTGATAATACCTGGGGCGCTATGGTGCATCCGGAATATACCATCACACCAAAGGAGTGGAGCTATAGCTTTACTATTAAGAATTTAAAATAAACGATATGAAGACTAAGTCTATAGCTATATTGACTATGGGGCTTGCCATGCTGTCTATGGACGGCATGGCACAGACCACCCGTCAGGAGTATAAGGATATTCTTGACATCCAGCTGACACCAGGTGCTCCCCGTCGTCAGAACGGATGCTTCACGGATATGGGTTCGTGGATGGGTTTCACCCTCTCTGAGAAGGAGAAGCCTACCGCAGGTTTCTGCGGACCTTTCAGCATCTATTACCGCAACTGGTATGCCCGTTCGCTGGTATCTCTCATTGATGGTACCATGCAGGAACAGAGCTATTATCCGGGCGAAATCAGAATGAGCCTGAAGAAGGATGGTGCCGATATCCATGAAAGTCTGCAGTTTGTGGATGCCCGTACGGCGCTCCTCACCGTTACCAATCCATCCAAGGTTCCGTTCACGTTTACTGCCGACAGCATCAGTACCCGTGCCAATGTATCACGTTGCAAGAACCGTGTAACCATCGGAGACTTCTATGGTGAACGTGTCATCATCGACTTCCCTCAGGAGGTTCAGGTGACTGATGCCGCCCACAACTATCTGGCTACCGTGCCAAGTGGTGTTGAGCAGCTCACCATCGCCATTTCGCTGGTAGAGCAGGATACCGAGGCTTCGGTTCAGCATGTGCATACAGCCAGTCTGCTTGCCAATCCATCAGTCGCTCTCCAGGCAAATGATGACCGCTGGAACGGTTATCTGAAGAAGGTGATACGTGATGATATGCCTGCAGAATATAACCGGGTGGCTGCGAAATCCATCGTCACGCTGCTTTCCAACTGGCGTGCCAAGCGAGGTGCCCTGTATCATGACGGCATCGTGCCTAGTCATGCTGTAGGCTATTTCGTAGGTTGCTGGGCATGGGACTGCTGGCGTTTCTCTGCCGGTATGGCTTCCTTCTTCCCTGAGTTGGCGAAGGACAACATCCGCGTGATGTTCGACTACCAGCAGCCAGACGGTATGATTATCGATTGCATCTATCCGGATGCTTCGGAGAACAACTACCGCGACAGCAAGCCTCCGCTGGCTGCCTGGGCGGTGAACGAGATTTATGAGCATACCCAGGATCTGGCTTTCGTGAAGGAGATGTATCCGAAACTCCTGAAATATCACAAGTGGTGGTATGAGAAAAGAGATCACGACAAGAACCATATCTGTGAGTTCGGCTCGGTTGATGGAACCCTTGAGGCTGCTGCCTGGGAGAGCGGTATGGATAATGCCATCCGTTTCGACGGCACCAAGATGTTGCAGAACGGCAAGGATGCATGGAGTACTGACCAGGAGAGCGTTGACCTGAATGCTTATCTCTCGCTGGAGTATACCTTGCTCAAGAAGTTTGCCGGGTTGCTGGGCGAGCCTTTCGACTTGCCTGACTATCGTGGACTGGTTGCCGATTATTTCTTTGACCAGAAGGATGGCTTCTTCTACGACCGCCGTCTGGATGGCGACAGAACATTTGTGCGTGAGGCAGGTTGTGAGGGCTATATTCCTTTCTGGGCGAACATAGCAACGCCTAAGCAGTTTGCCAAGGCAAGAAAGTTGCTCGACAATAAGAAGAAGTTCTCTACCTTCATCCCATTCCCGACGATAGCTGCCGATAATCCGAAGTACAATCCGCAGGGTTACTGGCGTGGTCCTATCTGGCTCGACCAGACCTATTATGGCATCAAGGGCTATCGCAACTATGGTGAGAAGAAGAAGGCAGATGCCTATACCGACCAGGTGTTCCGCAATTTGCAGGGCATTTCGGCAGGTACCCCAATCTATGAGAATTATGACACGCATACCGGCAAGCCTATGCAGGCTTCTCACTTCAGCTGGAGTGCCGCATGCCTGATCATGATGTACAATGAGTATGGGAAATAAACGAGTTTCTCATGTGTTAAACGTCATGCCAACGGGATTTGGCACATCTTAAGACCTAAATAAAAAAGCCCCCGATGCGTTATGCACCGAGGGCTTTGCTATGTCGAATCAAAATTTAAAAAACATCTTTTTTTACCTTTTTACCTTTTTACCCTTTTACCTTTAAAAAGGGCAGCCTTGCTGGCATAACATCCCGCTAGGCTTTTTTACCTTTTTACCTTTTTACTTTTTTACCTTTAAAGAGTGCAGCCTTGCTGGCATAACATCCCGCTAGGCTTTTTTACCTTTTTACCTTTTTACTTTTTTACCTTTAAAGAGTGCAGCCTTGCTGGCATAACATCCCGCTAGGCTTTTTTACCTTTTTACCTTTTTACTTTTTTACCTTTAAAGAGTGCAGCCTTGCTGGCATAACATCCCGCTAGGCTTTTTTACCTTTTTACCTTTTTACTTTTTTACCTTTAAAGAGTACAGCTGGTAACTCCGAGCGTAGTAGCGATGGCTGTAAGGACGGAGATTGCAATCTGCAAAATCGTTTTCCAAGTATTTGCTTTCATAATGTTTAATGTTGACTTTTTTAATGTTAAATGTTGAATGTTAACTTGGTGGGGGGATGCGCTGGCTTCCAGCCAGGGCGGCCCTCAGGCGAGAGCTTTATTCAAGCCCATCGCCGCTATCCTGAGAGCCGCCTCCGCCGCCTTCTTGGGTTCCGCCACCGGTAGTACCTGAGCCGCCCTGGCTGGTGTCAGAGCCGCCGCCCTGAGTTGTGTCACCACCGCCTGTGGTGCCCTCCTCGTCGGTGCCGATATAGCCGCCGTACTCCTGAATCTTACACTTCTTGCGCAGCTCGGCATTGCTCCAGCTCTTCGTGTTTCTCACAATCAGGTGCACGCCTTCTACGCTGGCAGCTGTCACCTTCTCCTTGGTATCCTCCGCCTTGGAGCTCATACCGATGGAGAACAGTCCGAGGTCAGAGAGACGCACGCTCTTGCCGTCGAGAATCAACTCCTGCAGATGGTCGAGAGCATCCATCAGCACACCGTGGATGGTACCACGAGAGTAAGGCGAGCCGTGGTCGGAGATATGTGATACGAATCCCTCGAAGTCCACTTCGCGGTCGGTTACCGAAGTGGCATACCACTTCTTCTTACCTGCGTTTTCACCAGTCTGAGGTGTGCGCTGTACTT
>CAVBFV010000193.1:0-6302 GCA_963594575.1 Lachnospiraceae bacterium
AACCGCTTCTTGTACTACTTGTCTGTTTATGTAAAATCTTTCAAAGAACTCTTTCTTTATTGCTTTGAGTAATGCTTGATTTCTCAAAAGCGAGTGCAAAAGTACTAACTATTTTTCATTCCACCAAATCTTTTCGCAAAAAAGTTTCATTTTAACCAAACTTTTAACAGTTATAAACATTTAAGTTTTTTTACACCTTATTATATACATATAAATAAACTGAACTTTTGGCTATTCCAATATTTCTTCGTACTTTTGCCCTACCAATCAGTAAGGTTTAACAGAAAACGGAAATTCATCATGAAAATTATTGTATCAGAAGAAATCGAATCGGTATGTCCCACCTTTGTGGGAGCATGCGTGGAAGCCAATGTGGTAAACACCCCTTATTGTCAGGAACTTTGGGATGAAATCAATGCCCTCGGTGAGAAATACAGACAGACGCTGACCACAGAATCGCTGAAAGAGATGAGTGGAATTGCCGCCACCCGAAAGGTGTACCGTGCCTGCGGCAAGGATCCATCGCGCTACCGTCCTGCATCAGAAGCCCTTATCCGCAGAATGCTGCAGGGCAAGGAACTCTACCAGAGAGATACGCTGGTGGATCTTGTGAACCTGGCGAGCATTGCATACGGCTACAGCATCGGCGGATTTGATGCAGACAAGTTTGAAGGCGATACCCTGACCCTGGGCGTAGGCAAAGCCGGCGAACCATACGAAGGCATCGGCAGAGGCATGATTAATATTGAAGGTCTACCTGTTTACAGAGACAAGACAGGTGGTGCAGGAACCCCGACCAGCGACAACGAGCGAACCAAAATGAGTATTGACACCACCCATCTGGTGGTTCTCATCAACGGATATGACGGAGACGAACAGCACGTTCGCGAGAATGCCGAATACATTATCCAGCTTCTGAAGAAATATTGCCAGAGTGATGGAGACAGCTACTTCATCTACAAATAAAGAGGATGTGTCATAAGTTTATGATTCACCCTCTTCTATTTGTTGAAAGAGATAGGATATGTTGCCGAAAGAGATAGGATATGTTGCTGGAAGAGACAGAAGAAGTTGTTGGAAGAGACAGAATAAGTTATTGGAAGAGATAGGATATGTTGTTGAGACAGTCAGTATCTTCGGTCGCACAACAGCTGTTGTGCGCTTGCATAACAGCTGATATGCGCATGCACAACAGCTGTTGTGCATGCGGTAGTCAACTGTTATACACCAACTATTATCCAGACTTATGACACACCCTCATTAACCAAGAAATCTCTCTTATAAACACAAAAAAGGGGACTGACCACCGCCAGTCCCCAAGACGAGAGAGATATAAGTGTTGACTTTGTCAACAACGAGGCAAATCACTTTGCCTTATATCTTTATTATCATTTTACCTAATATTCCTTACTTATTGGCAGGATGATCGTAGGCAGAAGTACGCACATCCCAGAACATCTTACTATAATAGTTGTTTGTTCCGTCGGTCAACTTCTTCACAGCTTCATTCCAATTGGCACCATTCAATGTACTCTCATTGGTAGGATACTTCACACGGGAAATAATCATGCCTTTCACATCGCTCAATGGTGAGAACTTCACATTATTTCCATTGTAAACGGCTGTGATTTCACCTGGGCGGAGCAGCTGGTTTGGATAACCCGTACGACGAACTTCTGTCCAAGCCTCAGTACCATTGGTAAAGAGGTCGATGTACTTCTGGATAGCACATGTTTCAGCATCTACGTTTGTAGATACCGCATCAACATAAGCATTCACATCAGCATCAGAAATAGACTGACCGGCCAAATCATACCAATATTCAATAGATGCCTTCACACCTTCCTTGTAATCCTCAGCGTCATAGCCATTGTACTCGCATAGGATGAACTTCAACTCAGCATAAGTCATCAATGGCACAGCGTAAGTCTTGGTCAAGACTAAAGGCTGACCAGTAGACCAGTCAGGAGATGTAGCACGGAACTTATCCTGAGTACCTGTAGGACAAGCGTATGGAATACCATCGTATGTACCCTGAGGATTCTTGTTGGTATAGATAGAGATACGTGGATCTACAGTACCCTCCCAAGGATGGCTCTTGCCATTCAAATCATCTTTCTTACCCAACATCAGCTTGGTAAGCACATTTGTGATGGTGAAGTCGTTACGGCCATCAATATAGCAGCCCTCATAGAACTTACAATAGTCAGAGCCTGAAGATGCGTAAGTAAACTTAGCCGCATCATCATTGCTCTCCATCACACCACTGGCTACTGCCTCAGCGATATACCTCTTCCAGTTGGAATCTACCTTAGACATGTGGATAGCCAGGCGGCACTTCAAAGAGTTACCAAACTTCTTCCACTTAGAAGCATCACCACCGAAGATTACATCACCTGAAGTGAAGGCACTCTGATTCTCATCAATCATACCTACTGCCTCATCCAACTCAGAAATCATACCAGCATAGATATCCTTCTGGTCATCATACTTGCAATAGAGAACACCCTTATCTTCCAGCTGTGCGATATCAGAGTAAGGAACATTGCCCCATGTATCAGTGATGACATCCACCAACCAGACCTTCATAATCTTGGCAGCAGCAATCTGGTTGCAGTTGGCACCATAAGCAGAAGCAGTATTCTTGGTAGCCTCATCGGTATTCATCTTGATGACCTTGTCGAAATTAGCCAATCCCATATAGAGGTAATTGAAATAACTGTTGTTTACAGACTCACGAATCTGATAACGGTCCTCCTCTGTATAGTTGCGCTGGGTCCACTGCTGAGAGTAAGCCAGACACTGACGACCGCTGAACCAGTTGTCGTAGATATTGTCCATGGTCCACTTCTCTGCACCTTCCATCAGCATGTTAGAAGGAACATTGCCCGGAGCGTTTGGATTCTCGTTGAGAGAATCCAGGTCATCGCAAGATGCCATAGGTAAACAAGCCGCTCCTATCAATATATATTTTAAAATCTTCTTCATAACTTTTCCATCTTAAAAATTAGAACTTCAAACTAACACCAAAGCCATAGTTGGCAACCATTGGAGTGGCACCGCCCTCAATACCCTGAACGTTACCAGAACTGGTGACAATCATTTCAGGATCGAAGTGCTTGCAGTCTGGTCCCCATACGCCGAGATTACGACCGTATGCAGAAAGGCGCAATGACTTGACAAACCAAGAAGGGTTCAACTTGAAGGTATAGCCTACATTGATTTCACGAAGTTTGATATAATCGCTCTTCAATACACTCTGAGCTGCAGGACCATTGTAGTAGTTCTCGTAGTAATCACGAGCACTCACCTTCATGGTGTTAGGTTCATTTGTACCATAAACCACACCTTCTGAGATGATACCATTCTCACGAACGCCATTGGCTGCAGTCTCCTCCATCATACCACAGTAGTTACCCCAAAGAGTTGTGGTAGAGAAGAACTGACCACCCTTGGAGAAGTCGAACTGGATGCTGGCATCGAAGCCCTTATAGCGGAATGAGTTGACCCAACCACCCGTGAAATCTGGATAGATATGACCAATCACTTCGTTACCATCAGTAGCCATATAGAGACCAGTCTCTGGATCTACGCATTTGTTGCCATTTTCATCGTACACGAAATTGGTACCCATGATGATACCGTATTCCTCACCTACCTTGGCACCCACCTCAGCCATGAATGGAGCAGAAGCAATCTTATAATAATCCACACCATCAGCAAGGCTCTTTACCTTATTTTTGTTAGATGCGATGGTGAACGATGTATTCCACTCGAAATCCCGGGTCTTGACAGGAGTTGCGTGAACGGCAACCTCAATACCCTTATTCTCGATTTCACCAGAATTGATCATCTTGTAGATGTAACCGGTGGTACCAGATACTGACAAAGGAAGAATCTCATCCTTGGTATTTGTCTGATAGTAAGTTACATCGAATCCCAGACGGTTGTCGAAGAAAGCCATCTCGAGACCCAACTCGTAAGATGTGGTTGACTCAGGCTTCAAATCGGCATTGTTCAATGTATTTGGCAAGCGATAACCTGGAGTAGAGGAATCGATGTTGGTATATTGGGTATAAGTACTCAGCACCTGATATGGATCGGTATCGTTACCTACCTTTGCAAAACCGAGACGTACCTTACCATATGTCAGCCAAGGAGCCTTGTTCTTCAACAGTTCCGAGAACAACCAGCTACCGGTGACAGATGGATAGACATATGTATTGTTGCTTGATGGAAGAGAAGAAGATTTATCACCACGAAGAGTAGCCTCCAAGTAGAGCATGTTCTTCCAACCCAAAGTAATATCACCAAACAGAGAGTTGATTCCCTTTACTCGCTTATAGTTATAAGCCTTGGCTGCCTGCAAGGAGTTAGCCAGGTTATAGTATTCAGGAATAGCCAAACCGCCCTGTGTCAAACCATACACATACTCATAGTGATTACGCATGATGTTAGCACCCACATTGGCACTGATGCTGTAATCGCCGAATGTCTGGTTATACATCAGCAGGAACTCATGGTTCAACTCATACTGCTGACGGGAGATTTCCTTATACTTAGACAACTCCTGTGAGTAAACGGCATTGCGTTCATACTGCTTGTCAACCCAGAAATCAAGGTTTGCCTTATACTGGAACTTGAGCTGTGGGATAATCTGATAGCTGAAGCCCACATTACCATATACACGGTTACGGCTATCATTCTCGTAGTTCATGTAGCGGCTCCAGTATGGGTTGTTGTGGAACTGGATAGTAGTATCATCAATACCACCAATGTTCCATGAAGCCTGACTTCCATCAGGGTTCTTATAGAGAGACTCCAATTCGTTCATGTTCAGCTGGCGCTGTCCCCACTGCGTGAACTTCACCATGATGTTGTTGTCACCATAACCAGTATCCTGACGACCCTTGGTACGGTTGTTGAAGTAGTTGACACTGGTGAACACATTCAACTTCTTGTCTGGCGACATGATGTTGCCCGTAACATTCAAGGCATTCTTATACTGGCTGCTGTTTGGCAGATAACCTGTCAAAGAAGTATTGGTATAAGAAATACGGAACGAACTATTGTCATAAGACTGAGACACAGCAATATTATTGGTGTAAGAAACACCTGTCTTAAAGAAGTCGCGATAATCTGAAGAAGCAGGACTCCAGGCAGATGTAGTAGGATCGCCTACAGAGCCGTTATTCTTCCATGTAAGCAAGTCGTACCATGAAAGCACCTGGCGGCCATCCAATTTAGGACCCCAGCTTTCATCCTGACCATAGTCTGGAATCAGATATTCCTTGCCATTGATAGTGGCAGTACCCATATCATCACCATCGTCGCCATAAGCATAATCGCCAGCATAACCATAACCGCCACCATACTGACTCTGAAGCTTAGGCAGTTTGGTTACAGTTTCAAAGCCAACAGAAGAGCTGAACTCCACACCAAGTCCTGCAGACTTTTTGGCACGCTTGGTAGTAATCATGATAACACCATTAGAGGCACGGCTACCATAAAGAGCAGTAGCAGAAGCACCCTTCAACACGCTGATGTTCTCTACATCATCAGGGTTGATATCCTGAATCAAGTTACCGTAATCGTAACCACCACCACCACGCTGAGTCTCGGTAGAGTTATTGTCGCCACCCTCGATAGGCACACCGTCAACAACGAACAGCGGCTGGTTGCTGCCAGAAAGCGAGTTAGCACCACGAAGCAAGACCTTAGAAGATCCGCCCATGCTACCGGCACTAGAAGAGATGGTCAAACCCGCAACCTTACCCTGCAGAGCATTGACAGGGTTACTGAGTCCACCACGTGATTTCAGCATCTCATCGCCTTTCAGCTCGGTTACAGCATAACCCAAAGCCTTCTTTTGGCGAGAAACACCCAAGGCTGTGACAACCACATCATTCAATGTATTGTCCTCGCCTTCCAACACAATTTTCATTTTTGATTTAGCAACCACCTTTTGAGATTTCATTCCCAAATAAGAGATTACCAACTTGGCATTTCCACTAGGAGCTACCAAAGAAAAGTTTCCATCAACATCTGTTACAGTACCCGTCTTGGTACCTTCAATCTTGATAGATGCGCCAATTACTGGCTCACCATCTTCCTGAGAAACAACTTTACCTGTAACAGTAGTTTGAGCGAGGGCTATTCCTGTTGAAAGAATAAGCCCCCCCCATGAGCATGGTCAATCTTTTTACCATAATTCTCTCTCTTAAAAATTAAACAACTTACAAATATCGGGTGCAAAGATACATACTTTTTGCTAATTAAACAAATTTTTAGTAAACAATTTG
>CAVBFV010000194.1:0-6272 GCA_963594575.1 Lachnospiraceae bacterium
TGATAATAGCCGACCCAACCTCTTATGTATTCTTTCAGCTTTTGCTTTCTCTTGGCATATCCCCATCCGTTGCTGCGACTTGTCAGTTCTTTCAACCTTGACTTCATCTTGGCTTTGGACTTTGGATGCACCGTGAGTTGGCATTTGCCTTTCATCACATAAAAGGAGTAGCCGAGATATTTCACTCCGCGCACATACGACACTACGGTCTTTTCCTTGTTGACTTTGAGATATAGAGTATTCTCTATAAATCGGGTTATAGACTCCTTCACTCGTATTGCAGCCCTTTTGGACTTGCAGAATATCATCGAGTCATCGGCATAACGCACAAAGGGGAGTCCTCTGCGTTCGAGTTCTTTGTCCAATTCGTTGAGCATTATATTACTCAACAACGGACTTAGCGGTCCTCCTTGGGGAGTTCCTTCCTCGCTCGCTTCAAACAAGCCTTTGTTCATTACACCACTTCGGAGATATTTGTGTATAAGACTGACCACTCTGCCGTCTTTTATCGTACGGCTGAGGATTTCTATGAGTTTGCTATGGCTCACGGTGTCGAAGAAGCGTTCAAGGTCAAGGTCTACTACATATATGTAACCCTCGTTGATTATCCTTTGCGCTCCTCGTAGTGCGTCATGGCATCCTCTTCTCGGACGGAAGCCGTAGCTCGTCTTGGAGAATTGGTTCTCATAGATGGGAGTCAATACTTGGTTTATGGCTTGTTGCACCAGACGGTCTACTACTGTAGGTATTCCCAACAGGCGCATCTTGCCGTTGTCTTTGGGTATTTCTACCCTTTTCACTGGGTTCGGACGGTAAGAGCCGTCCATCAAGGAACGGATGAGCAAGTCCTTATTGGTCAAGAGCCATGGGAGCAGTTGCTCGCACGACATCTTGTCGATACCACCACAGCCTTTGTTTCTCATAACTGCCTTGTAGGCTCGGTTGAGATTCGCAGGACTAAGGATTTGCTCGAAAAGGTGTTCCTTGTCGAATGGTACTTCCACGATGTTGTCTTCACATATCCACATGAAGGTCTGCGCTCCCACATATCCTTCGGATTCCGTCCTATCTTTCTGTGGGCAGCCCTTGACTTCTGCCAATGTTTTCTGCATTCTTTCCTTCATAAGGTATGTTTCAATTACTATCGTTTAATTGTTAGGTTCTGCCCTTCGTGCAACGTTATCGACTATTGCACTACTATGGCATCTGCTGACTTCTCACAGCAAGCTTTACTCCATGACTTTCGTAAAGGCAACTAATCGTCATGTCCGTGAGACCTCCTCGGATAAGGGCTTATTCTTTCCATCTTATACCCACTTCATTTACACCAACCATTCCGAATAGCTATAGGACTTTGATTTGTGTTGCAATCTCATCCATGGTCAAATGCCTTGTATGAAGTTTCTGTGCGTTAGGTCAGATGTTTGCCGCCAGCTTCTTTCAGATTCCACCTCGCAGTGGACACCCTTGCTATTGGCTATACAATTCCCGCTATTAGGGCTTGTTAGGGACTTGCACCCATTAGAATAAACTCATGCCGAGCATACTAAAAATTAGAGGATGCATCACTCAACTATCCGTGATGCATCCTCTTTTTATATCTTGCCCCTAAGGGCATCATTCAAATACTACTTGATGACTATCTTCTTGCCACCCTTGACATACACGCCAGGACGGAGAACGGAAATGGCTCCGCTGCTTACCTTGCGACCATTCAGGTCGTAAACGGCTTCAGCCGCACACATGGAAGAAGTATTGTCTTCCACCTGATGGATACCCGTGGCGGTCTGCTTCAATCCATACACCTCCATCTCGTAGAGGCTATAGCCGTATGCCTCCATCTCCTTCTGCAAACCGTGCATCTTGACAAAGCGAGCCTCAACAGGAGAGAGTTCTATCGTCTCGCCTCCCACCTTGGTATCGGTCATCGTCTTGACGGTAGTCCACTCCTTGCCATCGAGCGAGGTCTGGAGCTCATACTTCTTGGCTCGGGCATTCTCCCAATAGATTACCACCTTATTGATTAGATAAGTATTTACGAGGTCTACCCAGAAGTCTTCCTCGGCATTCGTCCACTGGCTTTCCCAGCGACTACCTGTGGCATCACCATCCACCGCCTTCTCGGCACCGGAACCATCACCTATCTGAGAAGAGGCGTACGCTGGTTTCTGGTAAGCCAAGTTCATATCGGTGAAGAGCGTTGCCTTTACCAAGACGGTATCAGCGACATTGACACCAGAAGGAGCCTTGCCTGCGTCTACCACAAACGAATAGGTGCCTGGCTGATAAACCTTCAGCTCGGATGTCTCGGCATCATACTGAGCGATGGAGGCATCCACCTCCTGCCCTACCGTAGCATCCTTCTTCTCATCATCTTTTACATCACCCTGCAAGATACGATAGCTTACGCTGCCACCCTTTCCACTGACAGGTGCCTTAAACTGGTCGGTCAAATCAACAGCCAACTTAACAGGTGTACCATCCGAAATCATCTTTACTTCACGAGGACTTACACTGATGTATCGAGGATAGAGAGCCTCTTCTACCGGGAACGCAGTCTCGTAAACCGTCTCGTAGCCAGGCAACTGCACTTTCACCTTAGCCTCGCCATACTCTGCCGGGGTAAAGACACCCATACCGGTTACCTCGCCATCATCGCTGTTGAAAGCAGCATTCTTCACGTCTACCCATCGCCCATCGTTGGTATATCCCTTGATGGTGAGTTGTGCCTCCTGATGCTGTTTCAGTACATCTGCATCGGCATGTATCTGAATGCCCAGGATAGCATCTTTGGCAGCATCGGATGAAGCACCAAACACCTGCAACTCGTAAAGGGAGATACCATAGTCGGTAGAACGTTTATTACCAGTGATGCGTACATAGCGTGCCTTGTGGTCGCCCATCAGTACATCGTTCCAACCACCTGTAGAAGAAACATCTTGCTGATACACCCAGTGCTCGCCATCCTCGGAGAGAGCCACGGTATACTCGCTAGCGTATGCTGCCTCCCAGTGGATACGCACCTTATAGATGCTAGCCACTTGCTGGAGGTCTACCTGTATCCACTCCCCATCCCTGTGCCGACTTCCCCATCGGGTATTGTTGTCACCATCGGTGGCGTTCTCTGGCACGGTGCCCACATTTTCATGTCCGCTCTCTGTACATGGCTTGTGCAGGGCAAGGTTAGGCATCAAGAGCGACTCACGGATATCTACCTGTTCAGCCTCGGTAATGATGTCGGTTATCGCCTTACTCTTCTTACCTTCTATGGTAAGCTGTCGAGGAGCCACCTGCATGGAGAAGCCATCAGAGAAACTTACGGTTATTTCCTTGTCGGTAGGGTTGTAAGCCATATGCGTCTTCGTGCCATCCTCCTTCTTGTATACACGAGCCGTAGGGATGGAAGCCGTGATACTCCAATCAAGGTCTCCGTGGGTAAGGTGCGAATGGGTGGAGAAATAAGAAATGCCATTAGTGCTGGAGGTTTTGGCTATGTCGTTATCTTTCTGCCAAAGCAGGTCGAAGAGACGTGCCGCCTCTTCAGGGTCACTGCGCTGTAGGTAAGAGAGTGTTACATTGCCCCAGTCGCCCGACTTGTCGAGACGGTCAGCATTCGGATTACTAAAACTCTCGTCAAACCACTTGCCATTACTGGCATCTCTGTCGTCTGTCTTGGATGGGTCCTGGAAGAGCATCCCGTAATCCCACTTGGCAAACGGCTTGTCCTCTGAGAGATAGTCGAGGGCTGTAGATGTTGGCATCCACTGGATACCCTGCATATAGATGTTCTGATAGCCGAAATAGGTCCAGTAACCCACGCCATGACAGGTAAGATTGCTATTGTATGGATGCTTAAACTTCTCGTAGTCGATGTTGTCACGATGACGGTCGAACCAATATTCTGCCGTGCCTCGGGCCTCACTGAGCCATCCAAAAATGCCAGCATCTCTCATCTCATCATCGCCAAGTGCCACGCCGAGCATATAGAGACCTCCCCAACTCTGCATCGCCTCGCTGGTAGACTCCTGTCCGTTGCCATTGCCATCGCCCATACCTCCAGCAAAGGAGTGTCCTGCCCATGGGTCAAAGGTGCGGAAGAGCGGAAATTTGAGATCATTTCTATCCCAGTTGGCGTAATCCTTTGCCACGAGACGCAACATCTCACCATAATTATCACGGAAGTCATCATCTACCATTGCCAGCAGGGCACCGGCTAGGGTAAAATAACCATAGTGGAAATGATGGTCATTGAAGGTATCGCTGTCATAACTAGTGCCATAGCCCACCATTGCTCCCCAACGATCGTAACGTGCAAAGAAGGTATTCTTCTCGCCAGGGGTATAGGTGAGCCAGTTAACCATCGCCTTTTTCAGTCGCTTGCGGCACTGGTCGAAGACATCCTTCTTGCCCATCTCTCGTGCCATCATCATATAGAGTGCCATCTGGGTAAGACCCTTACCACCCCAATAAGTATCAGTGCCAAAGGTACCTGTATCGGCATATCGGGTGAGCATCTGCATCATCTTAGCCTCATCGTATGGATTCTTGTCGCTGTCAGACGCATCAGGTACCGCCCAGTAAGGCAACATGCCGTAGAATTTGTAATCTACTTCGAAGTCATTGCCCTTCGCCATCTTGAGAAGACCATGAGGGGTGCGATAATCCATGCCATTGAAAGGCAAGGTGACAGGACAACCTGTATCTCTGTACTGATGAGGAATGAAGCCCTGCAACACCTCTTGGTTATTGGCTTTGCCATCCAGATTCTCTGTCTCCACATGCCAAATTGTTTTCATCGTTCCCTTGCCATCATATTTCCAGTTCACCCTGGTATCACGTGGCACATTGAGGGCGTATGGAGCCATCGCCAGAAGGTCGGGCAACTGGTGTTGCATAGCCACTACCACATATCCCTTGGTCTGATTCTTCAGTTGCACATGTGCCCCCTTGTCGCTGACGCTGACCACCGATCCTGCTGGCAGATAGATGCCGTAGAGGTCGCCACCACGCTCCATGATGAGTTGGCAGCCCTGGTAATCACCCCTTATCTCCTTGCCTTGAGCATCAAGATAGCGAGTGTTGGTGTCTTGGTAATCCGTGTCTGTCCATCCCGATTTCTGTAGTTGTAGATTCAGGTCGAATCCCTTACTCTCTATCCAGGTGAAAGGGATACCATGCGCCATGGTGACATACATCTCCTTGTCGCCATCCTTCATCAAGAACTCCACGTCCCAGTCGTGCCAATGCTCGGCAACGGCAGAGACAGGCTTGAAATTATCGCCTGTAACCGAGAGAACTGTGTTTGATTTCAACTCCGTACCATCATCTATCCAAAAGCTAGGCCGGTGAATCTCCAAACCAGTGGAGACTGCCTTGACCATCTGTGGATAAGACCAGAGATTGCCCGAATACTGCTCGGTGATGAGATTGGTCCACCAATCGTTGGTTGGAATCGGTTGGTTTTCACGTTCGGTAAGGTAAATCTTACGTACTTGCATGTCGCGACTCTTGTCGCCCTTAAATCCCCAGTCATCCGACTTGTGGTCTTCGCTGTAGCAGAGGTTGAGCGGTGTATAGGCAGCATAACTACCCTTGCCCACCTTTACCACGTTCTGAGCCATGACAGGCACACCTGTGGCTAGAAAAATTGATAATAAAAAGTTAGTTTTCATTTTTAATTAAGTTATGTAGTTAATATGAAAGTTCTATTTTGGTAGTGCAAAAATACAAAAAAATATTAGTATTGGGAAGGAGCGCGTTCATTGTAGTGGAGAATAAGTATTATCCACATTTCTATCTTTCTAATTAACAATAACTTAATTCATTTATCCACATTCACAAAAAGTGGATAATTGAATACAACAAGCGACGATAAAAGCACCTCACTTTTACCTCACCATACACTTAAAAGTGTGTAAGCTAACGCCTATATAGGTGTTACCTGATTCCTATATAGGCGTTTATGAATATCTATGATACCGATTACTTATTCATCTCGAAACCTACACGCATACCATCGTAATTATTGGCGATAGTACCGATAGCGCTGAGGGTAGAACTACCCTTGAGGGCCCCCATGGTCTTGATGAGGTTGAGCAACTTCTTCTGGTCGAAGAGCAGACTAATGCCGTTGGTAGTCTTCGTAGCATAGCCCGACATACTCAAGAGCAAGCCCTTCATCTGAATGGCATGAGTCTTCTCATCAAAAGTATAATTGCCCTGCCATGACTTGCCATCTATCTTGGCAGCGAAAGTTCCATCAGTTTTGAAGG
>CAVBFV010000195.1:0-6088 GCA_963594575.1 Lachnospiraceae bacterium
TTGGTGCGCTCCTTAGGAGTCATACTCTGGATGATGGCCTCTACGCCCTTGAATGCATCCTCTGGGATGTCTACGTCGCGGATAGCCTTACCAACACCCGGAATCATCGCTGCCAGATCCTTGATGTTACCCATCTTCTTAATCTGCTGAATCTGGTTGTAGAAATCGTTGAAGTCAAACTGGTTCTTTCTGATTTTCTTCTCCAGTTTCTTGGCCTCTTCCAGGTCGAACTGCTCCTGTGCGCGCTCTACGAGAGATACCACGTCACCCATGCCGAGGATTCGGTCTGCCATACGAGCTGGGTGGAACACGTCAATGGCGTCCATCTTCTCGCCGGTACCTATAAACTTGATTGGCTTGGTTACCACGGTACGGATACTGAGGGCAGCACCACCGCGGGTATCACCATCGAGCTTGGTGAGAACAACGCCGTTGAAGTCGAGGCGGTCGTTGAATTCCTTGGCTGTGTTTACGGCATCCTGACCGGTCATGGAGTCAACCACGAAGAGGGTTTCGTCTGGACGGAGATGATTCTTGAGATTGCTGATCTCGTTCATCATCTGCTCATCAATGGCGAGACGTCCGGCTGTATCGACGATTACCACATCGTTGCCGTTAGTCTTAGCCTGCTGGATGGCATGGTCGGCGATACTGAGCACATCCTTGTTCTCAGGCTCGCTGTATACCGGAACACCCACCTGCTCACCCACTACATGGAGCTGCTGGATAGCTGCCGGACGGTAAACGTCGCAGGCCACGAGCAATGGCTTCTTGCCTTTCTTGGTCTTGAGCATGTTGGCAAGCTTACCACTGAAGGTAGTCTTACCCGAACCCTGCAGACCGCTCATGAGGATGACGGCCGGATGACTTTCGAGCTTCAATGGGGCTTCTTCGCCGCCCATGAGTTCTTCCAGTTCATCGTGCACCAACTTGATCATCAACTGTCCCGGCTTTACGGCAGTAAGTACATTCATGCCGAGTGCTTTCTCCTTCACCTTGTTGGTGAATTCCTTAGCCACTTTATAGTTTACGTCGGCGTCGAGGAGTGCACGGCGCACATCCTTCATGGTTTCCGCCACGTTGATTTCTGTAATTTTTCCCTCGCCCTTCAAGATTTTGAACGAGCGTTCCAGTCTATCACTTAAATTTTCAAACATTTTTCTTTCTTTATATTTTTGGCTACAAAGATACGACTTTTTTTCGAGAAAGCCAACTTGTTTATGCTTTTTTTTTTATCCCGTCGGCTAAAATAGCTGTCGCTCTGCCTTTCCCGAGTTCATTTCTTCAGTTTACTCTTGTGCTTATTTTTCAGGATTCTCCTTCTTTTTCGATTTTGATTCAGCATCAGAAGTTGCTTTTTTCTCTTCTGTAGCCATTTCAGAAGGAGGATCTTTCTTAAAAGCCGAGACATCATACGGATTAGTCAATTCATACTTTTTCCCCGTTGCTTTTTCATAAGCAGCTACCACAGGATCCTTATGTTCCATTTTTTCAAATACCTTTTTAGCCTGTTGCAGATGCTTCTTATCACGTTTACCCTGTTTATCCATCCAGCCGAAAGCATCAAACCCGATGCCAGCAGATGAAGTTGGCAAAGAGTTTATCTTCTCCTGAATATCTTCTTCCATGTTTTTGATGCCTTCCTGATTCTTGCCCCAAACTGTCACTTCGCCTAATTGTTTGGCATCCGGCAAGAGAAACAGAGTATCCGGCAGTTCCTTGTACCGGATAGTTGCCTTCATAAAACCAGGTTTCGATACGGTTGCTGAATCAAACTGATAGCGCATCGTCCAATAGCCCCGATAATCTGTTCTTGCCCAATGATTGTTATTGGTATGAATAAGTGCTTCACGAATAGGCACATGATTTTCTGCCGATGCGATGACACAGGTTTTCTGCGCATAGGCTACCTGCCCTAACATGGCAAGCAATACTGTTAAAATCAATATGATACGCTTCATGCTTTTTCTCTGATTTATATCTTTTCTTTGTACCAGACAAATTACTTCTTCTTAATATGAATCTGATACAAAAGTAATGATTAAATCTGATACTTCATTAAATTCCCCAAGAAGTTTAAGTTCATTTAAAGAGTAATGTAAAAAAATTAAGCGTCTATAACAGTTGGTCGATTTATATAGTATCATTCAAAGGTATATAGTATCATTCAAAGGAAAGATATGGTGTTTTCAACACTAAGAAATATTTTTATAAGTAAAAGCATCTAGTTTTTAGAGTTCTTGCATATAGTCTTTTTAGTCAAAACACATAGCTTCCCAGATATTACCACTAGGCTCAGCAGCTCTGCCGAGCCTAGTCAGCAGGTCTGCCGACTGCAGTCAGCACATCTGCCGAGCCTAGTGACAAATCCCAGTAAAAGCAATTCCGTTACTGCAGAAATAATTCACTTAATTCTATTGAGTTCATTTCATTATTCTACTATTCCACGTTGCTCGATTCTCTTAGCCTCTTCAAGAAGCTTGATGGCATCTACATACTGAGCGATGCCCTGAGCCACCTCCTTGGCAGCCTTCATTGCCAGGACTACAGTCTGCGGACGGTGTACCACATCACCTCCGGCAAACACACCGCGACGGGTGGTCATACCGAACGGACGTTCAACAACTTTTACATATCCCTTCTCATCCACCTCGATTCCGGCAGTGGTAGAAACGATACGGTTGGCAGGTCTTGAACCGATGGCGAGATAGATTCTGTCGAATTTTTCTACCCTTTCACCCTCAGGAGTGTTCAGCACACAGCTTCCCAGACGGCCGTTTTTGCCCTTCAGAAAGGCCTCGACGGTAGTTTTCCACTCAAATTTCACGCCTTCCTTCACAGCATCTTCATATTCGCTCTGGATGGCAGGCATCTCTTCCTGGGTTTTACGGTACAGCACGGTAACGTCGGCACCCAGACGGATAGCAGTACGGGCAGCATCCATGGCCACGTTTCCGCCGCCAATGACACCCACCTTCTCGCCGTCGCGCAGCGGAACCATGTCGCGGGTCAAAGCACCTTCGTTATAGGCATTCACGTTATGCAGAAAGTATGTACTCTGGCTCACACCGTGGAGCTTTGAGCCCGGTGTAGAGTCCATGTTCTGAGGCACGTTTGTACCTGTGCCCATAAAGATGGCGTCGTAGCCTGCACGGAACAGACTGTCGATGGTTACATTGTTCTCGCCCACCATGCAATTGGTGATAAACTGCACGCCGAGGGCAGCAATCTTAGCCACCTCATCGCGCACTACCGACTTAGGCAAGCGATACTCAGGAATACCATACATCAACACGCCTCCCGGCTCAGCCTGGCCCTCGAAAATGGTGACGTTGAAGCCCTGACGCGCCAGATCGCCGGCTACGGTCAAGCCCGCTGGACCCGAACCGATGACTGCCACACGGCCACGTGTTTTCTGTGGCAACATCTCGCGCGAAAGGTTCATTTTGGTATCAAAATCGGCAATAAACTGCTCCAGTTTGCCGATTTGTACCGGTTTGCCTTTCTTTCCGAGCACGCAGTTGCCCTGACACTGTTTCTCATGAGGGCATACACGGCCGCAGATGGCCGGCAGGTTGCTCTTGGCATTGATGATGCTCATCGCCGCACCCATGTTACCCATAGAGAGTTCGTGTACGAAATCAGGTATGTCGTTACCAATCGGGCATCCCTTCTTGCACTGCGGAATCTTGCAGTGGAGGCAGCGTTTAGCCTCCTCAATGGCCTCACGGGTAGAAAAACCCTCGTTCACTACCTGGAAGGCAGCAGCATCCACCTGCTGTTCTGTTGTATCAGCCTGCTTAGCATCATCCGCCTGCTTAGCTGCTGTTTCTGTTGTATTCTGCTCAGGGGCCTGCGCCTCTGCAGCATTCTTCACATTCTTTGTTTCTTTCTGTTCGCTCATAATAGAACTGCTCTCTTTTTACTGATTCTACAATCTGTTTATTGATTCTACAATCTATCCTTTGATTTGTGGGTGCAAAGGTACAAATAATATTTCAGAAATCGCCCCTATCTCCTTACATATTTTCATTTTGCCCCTTTTTTTCCTTATTATCCACCTGCTGGCGCCTTACCGGGGACGCACGCCTGCCTAATCACTAATCATTAATCATTAATCACTAATCGGGGGTGGTCATTAAGGTCATTGGTCATTAAGCTTTTCCGCTTCCGGCAACATATAAAAAAGGCCCTACATTCACATGCAAGGCCTTTAAACAACTTAAATGTTCTGCATTCACATGCAAAACACCAACAACTGGAGGGGGAACATAATAATAAGGGCTCCCCCATTAAATCAACGTTTTTATTTTTCTTTAATCTCAATATCTTCCTTCACATGATTACGTATCTTGGTAAGGAAGAGTTTCATACGCTTCGCATCCTTGTGGTCGATGATGTCGATGAGCTCAGCAAGCTCCTCTCTGATCTGTGCCACCTGACCCGATGTGTATGGGTTGAAGAGGATTTCCTGCAGCAGGTAATCATCTTCGTTGAGCACACCCTTGGCTATCTGCATGTGGCGCTTGAAGGTGGTGCCCGGAGCATCCTGGTGTTTCATCACTGCCGCAAAGGCAAAGGTGCTCACGAAAGGAATACTCAGCGAGTAAGCCACCGTCTGGTCGTGCTCATCAAATGTATACTCATGCAGACTCAACCCCAACTTCTGGTAGAGGTCCTTGAAGAATATCTTGCCCATGTAGTCACCCTCCTTGATGATGACTGCATTCTCCTCTGAAAGCTGGTTCAGATTGGCAAAGGTTGGGCCGAACATAGGGTGCGTGCTCACGAAGCGGAAACCGCTCTTCTCGTAAAACTCCTGCAGTCCGGTCTTTACCGAAGCTATGTCGCTGATAATGCAGTCATGAGAGAGATGTGGCAACACCTCTTCGAAGGCTGGCAGCGTATATTTTACCGTCACCGCATTGATAACCAGTTCGGGGCGGAACATCTCTATCTCTTCCATCTTGGTGAAGCGGTAACAGTTGTAGGTGAAGCGCAGTCGCTTGGCATCCTTCTCGTAAACCGCCACCTCGTGGTCGAAACTGAGCAGGTCGATGAAGAAACTTCCCATCTTACCTGCTCCCATAATCAATATTCTCATCGCCAGTATCCTTTACTTCTGGTTTAAGATTTCCAACTGCTGGCGGACACTCTCCTCATGGATGTGCTCGAAAATCTGAGCGGCAAACTCAGGGCTCATGCCGCAGAGGGCTGCCTGGGCACCACGCTTGTCGAGAATCTCGTTGTAACGGCTGGTCTGAACGATGGTCATGTTGTGCTCCTTCTTGTAAGTACCAATCTCGCGGCAAACACGCATACGCTTAGCCAGGAGATCCATCAGCTGGTTGTCGCACTCGTCAATCTGACCGCGCAGCTGGTGCAGACCCTCTGTAGAATAATGCTCATCGCGCACTACGAGGAGGCTGAGGATATAATCCAGCACCTCTGGGGTAACCTGCTGCTTGGCATCGCTCCATGCTTCGTCTGGGCTGCAGTGGCTCTCAACGATGAGGCCGTCGAAACCTAAGTCCATTGCCTGCTGGCAGAGAGGGGCGATGAGGTCGCGTCGGCCGCCAATGTGGCTAGGGTCGCAGATGATTGGCAACTGTGGTATGCGGCGGTGCAACTCGATAGGAATCTGCCACATAGGAAGGTTGCGGTAAATCTTCTTGTCGAAGCTGGAGAATCCGCGGTGGATGGCACCGAGTTTCTTGATGCCTGCCTGGTTGATGCGCTGCAGGGCGCCAATCCAGAGCTCGAGGTCTGGGTTTACCGGGTTCTTAACGAGCACAGGCACGTCTACGCCCTGAAGACTGTCGGCAAGTGCCTGCATGGCGAATGGGTTGGCAGATGTACGTGCGCCTACCCAGAGAATGTCGATTCCATATTTCAGTGCGAGCTCTACATGCTCTGGGGTAGCCACCTCAGTAGCTGTCAGCATGCCTGTTTCTTCCTTCACCTGCTTCATCCAAGGCAAGGCTGTTTCACCGTTACCCTCGAAGCCTCCCGGTTTGGTGCGTGGCTTCCACACACCTGCGCGGAACATGTGGCAACCTTTGGCAGCCAACTGCTTAGCGGTAGTCAT
>CAVBFV010000196.1:0-6086 GCA_963594575.1 Lachnospiraceae bacterium
AATGAACAAAAGAAACGGAAATTAACAACTTTCTGACACTTTTTCTACATTTTGCAGAATATAAAGCGTTTCCCCTTTCAGGGCGTGCTGCTTGCGTGCTATCCTTTCTGGATAAGTACGGTAGCATAGGCGGAGATGCCCTCCATTCTGCCCGTGAATCCGAGTTTCTCGGTGGTTGTTGCCTTGATGGATATCTGGTCTTCGTCTACCCCCATTACCTCTGCCAGACAGGCTTTCATGGCTGGCACATGCGGGTTGAGTTTAGGGCGTTCGGCACAGACTGTGGCATCGATATTGCCCAGTGTATAGCCCTTGGTAGCTATCAGTTCCATCGTTTTGCGGAGCAGTATCTTAGAATCCACATTCAGTGTCTCTGCTGCCGTATCGGGAAAATGGTATCCGATATCACGCATATTGGCGGCGCCCAGCAGGGCATCGCAAATGGCATGTATCAGCACATCGGCATCGCTGTGACCCAGCAATCCCAGTTCATAATCTATCTTGATTCCTCCCAGCCACAAGTCGCGGTTCTCCACCAACTTGTGGACATCATATCCAAATCCTACACGTATATTCATATTATATTTCTCCTAACATCTATAAATTATCAACTATAAACTATCAACTTAAAGAACTATCTCTTAAACAGGTCCTTCAGTCCATCCATATCAAACGACAGGGTGAAGCGGAGGGTCTGGTCGAGCGGGTTACTCTTGGCGGTAGCCACCACATAGGCAGCATCGAGCGAGAAGACATTCATCTTGAAACCGGCACCCACGGTGAAGTACTTGCGGTTACCCTTGCTCTGACTCTCGTGATGATAACCGGCACGGAGCGCAAACTTATCATTGTATACATACTCGGCACCCAGACCGTAGTTGATTTCCTCCAGCTCTTCCTTGAAACCGCCAGGGGCATCGCTGAAACTCTTGAAGATACCGCTGATGCCCGAAATATCATCATACTCACGATGCACACGGTCTTCATATTCTGAATTGTCCTCACCCTCTTCCTGCTTCGGAACGGTAGGCACCAGATACTTGTTGGCATCGGCTGCCAGGGTAACGCGGTTGTACTCGTCGATAGGAATCATCAGCGAGGCGCCCAGACGCATGTTGGCTGGCAGGAACTCGCCATACTCCTTGCCGCTGAAGGTAATCTTACTACCGATGTTAGAAATATTCAAACCCAAACCCAACTGGCATTCGCGCTGACCGATAACCACATAGTTCTGGTAATAGGCAGCAATATCGGCTGCGAAAGCGGAGGCAGGCGAATTATCTTCGGTATAATCGAAGCGCATATCGGAATAGATCCAGCGGATGGCAGCAGCAAGAGAGAACTTCTCGCTGAGCATCAGAGAATAAGCCACATCCACCGACATCTCGTAAGGATTGATGGTCATACCCGTGCCACTCTCGGCACCCTCCTGACTGGTAAACACCTCACCCATATTGAAATAGCGGAGCGATGCTGATACGGCACTGTAATCGCCAATGCGGTAATAGCCAGAGAGATAGGCAAGATTCATATCATTGACCAGCGAGCGCAGCCAAGGGGTGAAACTGAGCGACACACCGGCACGCGAAATGGTGAAAGGATATTTTGCCGGATTCCAGTACTGGGAGTTGACATCAGGGTCGGTAGCCGCACCGATGTCTCCCAAACCGCCACCACGGGCATCAGGAGCTATGGTTTGCGAAATGACTGCATAGTTCACAGGATTGAAGAGGTCTTTCTTATCCTGCGCCTTCACTTCTGATGCCATCAGAGCGAGACATCCCAAGATGAATATCTTATAGATTCTTTTCATTGCCATTATAAATATATTTTTATTTGATGATGATGAGTTTCTTGACTTTAGAGGTGTAGCTGCTGCCATCGCTCGCCACCTTGACGCGATAGAGATAAACGCCGGTGCCCAGAGGGGTGCCGCTATCAGAGGTGAGGTCCCAGCTTACGGTATAGCTGCCCGAGGTAGGTACGCCGCTTTCGGAATGGCGCCAGTGCTGTCTGCCCGATGAATCGAACACTTCTACCACCACGTCCATATCGCTCTCTGTGCGGTCGTGACTGATGATGAAGGTGGTGGAGGTCTTAGCCGGATTGGCAGTTACGCCCACATCGAAGAGCGCCGGACTCAGTGCCTTCACCACATTGAAACGGAGCTTCACCGTAGAACTGTTGTTCTGGATATCCCAGGCACGGAAGGTGAGTTCGTGCTTGCCCGGTTCCAGCTGCGGTATGCTGTAATAGGTAGAACCGCTGGTATAGGTTCCGAAATCGTAGGTGAAATTGCTGTTCAGCACGTAAGTCTTCGACATGTCGCCATCTATCACCAGCTGCAGGTCGTGGCCGATACCGCTTCCGGCAGCATTGATTCCGTCCTTATCGGTTATCTTTGCCACAAAGAACGGAGTGGTGTTGACTTTGCCGCCGTCTACGAAGGATGGCGAATTGAGATAGCAGTAGATGGAAGGACCGATGGAATCGTTCTTCAGCTCCTCGCTCTCGCCTACCGTAAACTGCTCGCTGGAACCGTGGGCAGAGAGGGTCTTGGCGGTATTCACCGCATAGAGGTTGACCAGACCGCTCTGGCTGGAATAATTGATATCCATAGGAACGGCAAAGGAGAAGGCAAACTTGCCGCCTCTGACGCTATCGGTCCCCTGATACAGGGTCTTGGTTCTGTCTTTGTATTCGAAAGCCTTCTCGGCGCCATCTTTATCGGTATTATTCAGGCGACAGGTAATCGTCTCCTTGGAATCTCTTACGGTTGCGGTTACCACGCCCCGGAAGTCGTCTGCTCCCTCGATATGACCTGCCATGCGGGCGATAGAGCCTGCCTTCAGCATCGGCAGGGTTGCGGCTCCGGCAACAGGTATGCCGTTGATGGAATCTACCACAATCTGATGCATAGGCAGATTGAGCGCAAGAGCCGGATCGCCCAGAAGGGAATAGTGAAGATAGTTTACCGTGACATCAGAGCCGGAATTAGGTACGTTGCCGGTTACCAGGTCGTTCTGCGCCAGACGGTGTGCCTCGCCTATCGTGATTGGCTTGCCGTCAACCAGACTGAGCACTCTGTGGATGAAGGCACGGTTGATACGCTTGTTATACTGGGCGTAAACGGTACGGGTGGTGCCATAGAAGGCTACTGCGCCGCCTTTATCGTTGAGCAGCGCATATTCGCCGATGTTGGCTTCGAGACCGTCGAACGGCATGATATCGCAGGAGGCGGTTACCCAGAGCGGCAGGTTGGTATTGCGGAAATCGGCAAAATCGTTGAGTTTCAGAACCGATTCGTGCGATATCTGGGTAGGATCGCCATGTCCGGCATAATCCATGATGAGGGCTCCCGCCGCCTGCTGCTGTTTGATTATCTTGGTTACCTCGGGATAGGTATTGCCCGTAGAGGAGGTTTCGCGGGTATAGGCATCCCACATCACCTTCTTGACGAGATAGGCTGGATAGGCGGTGAGCACATCATTTGCCACCTCATCGGCATCCTGCATGTGGAGGTTCCCATTTCCGTCATCGCCCATAAACATCAGGGTGTTCTGCCAGGTGCCTACAGTGGCATTCTGAGCATAGCTGATGGTCTTGTCTACCAGCACCTTGGCTTCTTCTGCATAGGTTACCGGGAATCTGCCTACGGCTACATCCTGCAGCTCACGGTTAGGATACAGTCCGGCTCCCTCGCCGAGCATACCGAACCAGCTGTCGCTGACGAAGCAGGATACGGCACTGAAGGAGTTTTCACTCTCAAAGCACAGCAGGTAATCGTCAGGATTCAGGTTTCTGCAACCGGAGGTAAGCATGCGGTTATCCCATACGCAATCGCCGAAGAGCAGGAAATATTTCGGCATGTCTGCCTCGCTCTTCGCCTTATCTGAAAGCATGCGCAGATAGCGGCGGTAGGCGTTGGCATCGGGGGTGCCGCTAGAAAATTCGTTATAGAGTTCATCGGCAGGTACGATGGTAACACGCAATCCGTCGTGCTGTTCATGAAATTCTTTCAGTCGCTGTGCCTGTTTCAGCAGTTTCTGTGAGGTCGGAATGATGATGACCATATCGGCTGCTCCATCGGCATGATGATCCTGGTTGGTGATGCCGTAGACATACTGGGCAGCCGGAATCTTTCCACCAGAGGCAAGGTTGGCAGCGGTAAAGGCACAGCTTCTAGGCTCTGCCCACGTTACGGAGATATAATCGAGGCGGATGGAAGCACCCGACAAGACCTTGATGGAGATGGTATCCTTATCCTGGAAATCGGAAACGGAATAAGTGGCAACGCGCTCTGTAGCCTTGAGGTAAGCTATATCCTCCGTCGGATTGTCATTCTTGAGAGAAAGGGTAATTTCGCCCAAAGCCTTGCCGTTCTTCAGAATCTGTGCCTTGCTGTCTGTGGTGGTAGTCAGGGCTATGGAGAGTTTGCCTGCCGCAGAACCGGTGGTATTCGTGATTACCACTTTCTTCTCATCGCCCACCTTCAGTTCTTCTGCATCGAAGAGGTTTCTGCCGCCCTGGTAATAGCTGTAACCATCTGACTCGTAGAGGGAATGGTAATCGTAAGGCTGCGGATAATGGGAAGAGACAAAGGTGGCAGAATCCTGCACCAGCGGCTCTCCATCGGTCTGAGTAATAAAATAGTAGCCGTAATCGGAATAAGGATTACGGATGCGCTGGAGGGCGGTTTCTGACTTCCAGGAAACCGGACCCTGGGCATAGAAATAATGCTTGCCGCCAACGATGCACTGGGGAACCTCCTGCAAATCGTCGGTAGACTGCAGTTCGCTCGCCAGAAGGGCTTCGTTCTGCAGATTGCCGCCATAGCCGTAAATCTTCACCTTGCTGATATCGGAGAAGCCTGCCTGGCGCACTACCTGTTCGGTAAGCTGATGAAAACCGGTTTCGCTGACTCTGATCTTCGCCCATCTGCCTGAGGCAAGAACGGAATGGTCAGCATAGAGGGAAGAGGCTGAGCGCAAAGCATCAGAAGAAGTAAAGGCTGATACTTTGCCCTGAGCCAATAAAGAAGCCCTACCCGACTGCTCGGAGCGCTTCAGAGGACGGGCATCTACCTGGAGCATGAAGCTGACGAGCAGCTGATGGCGGTTGTTGCGGAATACGACAGGACTGAAATCTACCAGGAGAACGCCCTGCTTACGGCATTCGGTAACCCGCTGCTGAGGAAATACCTGCTCAGGAGGAACTGCACCCGACAGGCGGTTGTAATTGGCGATGTCGGAGGCAGTCATATCGATATACTCGCCATATTTCAGGCTCACGGTATATACAGAATCACGATATGCACCGGTCAAAGGAATGGAATACACGAAACGGGGCAACACGGAATCTACTCTGACTTCTGAAGAGGTCAGATTGAAGAATCGCTGTGCCTGAGCAGGAACCAGCAGCATGAGCAGACATGCCAGCAGCATGTATTTCCAAACCTTTGTTGTGTTCATATCGATATATTACTTGCAATTTTGTTTATTTACAGTGAAAATCGAGCACCTTCCTGTCTTCAAGATAGCCTACGAGATGGTCGTCGATATTGACAGGACCACAGCCTGTAGGACATCCGGTATAGAGCAGGTCGCCCGTCTTGAGCGTGAAGTACTGGCTGATGTAGGAGATGATTTCATCTACCTTGTAGAGCATATCGCTCGTGCAGCCTTCCTGTACGGTCTTGTCATTGAGGTCGAGGCGGAAGTGCAGTGCCTGGATATCACGGAACTTCTGGATGTCGACCCATTCGCCGATAACCGCAGAACCGTCGAATCCCTTGGCGAGTTCCCAAGGCTGGCCAGCCTCGCGCAGCTTCTTCTGCATCTCGCGTGCCGTAAAGTCGATACCTACGGTTACTGCATCGTAATAGCGGTGGGCAAAACGCTGCGGAATGGTCTTTCCCAACTTGGATATTCTGACCACTACTTCGGTTTCATACTCTATTCTTCCCAGATGATCAGGGATGAAGAAAGGCTTGCCGTTATTGAGCAAAGCAGAATCTGCCTTGGTAAAGATGACAGGACGCTCTGGTTTAGATAACGTACCATGCAGCGATTTATTGTGTTCGGTAT
>CAVBFV010000197.1:0-2585 GCA_963594575.1 Lachnospiraceae bacterium
GCAGAATCAACTGTGCCAATGCTAATAGTCCTTGATTGTTCATGGTGCAAAGGTATAAATTTTATATAGAATCAAAGAATCTTCCCCCTAGGTTTATCGGGTGAGCCGGTTTTAGGACATGAATTAGTAGAGATGAGTTTACCGAAGTAGGCAGATAGCGCCCGATAGTTTATTTTTTTTAATACACATAATAAAAAAGGGGACTGAAATCTCATTACTGAAATTTCAGTCCCCTGAATGTTATTTAGCTAATGAATAGCAAAAGCTTGATCTGTTTAAGATTAAGCCTTGCCCTCCATCTGAGCCTTCAACTTAGCGAGTGCATCGATATCACCGAGTGATGTGCTAGCAGCAACGTTGTTGATCATAGCTGTCTCGTTGTTGTTCTTGCGACCGCCGTTTGCACGCTTGTGAGTTGGCTTAGCAACTGGCTCGTTACCCTCCTCGAATGTACGAGAGTGAGAGAGGATGATGCGCTTTGTCTCCTTAACGAACTCGATAACCTTGAAGTCGAGAGTCTCGCCCTTCTTAGCCATTGTGCCGTCCTCCTTAGTGAGGTGCTTAGGAGTAGCGAAACCTTCACCACCCTCAGCGAGAGCTACAACAGCACCCTTGTCCATCAACTCAGTGATAGTACCCTGGTGAACAGAACCTGGAGTGTAGATTGCCTCATACTCATCCCATGGGTTCTTCTCCAACTGCTTGTGGCCGAGGCTCAAGCGACGGTTCTCCTTATCGATTTCGAGAACTACTACGTCGATAGAAGCGCCTACAGAAGTGAACTCAGATGGGTGCTTAACCTTCTTAGTCCAAGAGAGGTCAGAGATGTGGATCAAACCATCAACACCTTCCTCGAGCTCTACGAAGATACCGAAGTTAGTGAAGTTGCGAACCTTAGCTGTGTGCTTGCTGCCAACAGGATACTTAGCCTCGATAGCCTCCCATGGATCTTCCTTGAGCTGCTTGATACCAAGGCTCATCTTGCGCTCAGCGCGGTCGAGAGTCAGGATAACTGCCTCTACCTCGTCACCTACCTTCATGAAGTCCTGAGCAGAACGCAAGTGCTGGCTCCAAGACATCTCAGATACGTGGATCAAGCCCTCTACACCTGGAGCAATCTCAACGAATGCACCGTAGTCAGCCATAACCACTACCTTACCCTTCACGTGATCACCTACCTTGAGGTTTGGATCAAGTGCATCCCATGGATGTGGAGTGAGCTGCTTCAAACCGAGAGCGATACGCTTCTTCTCCTCATCGAAGTCGAGGATAACAACGTTGATCTTCTGGTCGAGAGATACAACCTCGTGTGGATCGCTTACGCGGCCCCAAGAGAGGTCTGTGATGTGGATCAAACCGTCAACACCGCCGAGGTCAACGAATACACCGTAAGTAGTGATGTTCTTAACGGTACCCTCGAGGATCTGACCCTTCTCGAGCTTGCCGATGATCTCCTTACGCTGCTGCTCGAGCTCCTGCTCGATGAGCGCCTTGTGAGATACAACGACGTTGCGGAACTCCTGGTTGATCTTTACAACCTTGAACTCCATTGTCTTGCCTACGAATACGTCGTAGTCGCGTATAGGGTGAACGTCGATCTGGCTTCCTGGCAAGAAAGCTTCGATACCGAAAACGTCAACGATCATACCGCCCTTAGTGCGGCACTTGATGTAACCCTGGATAACTTCCTCGTTCTCGAGAGCTGCATTAACACGCTCCCAAGACTTGCTGAGGCGAGCCTTCTTGTGAGAGAGTACCAACTGACCCTTTGTGTCCTCCTGGTTCTCTACGTAAACCTCAACCTTGTCGCCTACCTTGAGGTCTGGGTTGTAACGGAACTCAGAAGCTGGAATGATACCGTCGCTCTTGTAGCCGATATTTACGATAACCTCTTTCTTGTCAACAGAGATTACGGTACCCTCAACCACCTGGTGCTCAGTTACCTTGTTAAGTGTTTCGTCATAGGCCTTCTCGAGGTCTGTTTTGCTGACGCCTGCGTTTGTGCCATTCTCGAACTCATCCCAATTGAAGTCGTCGAGTGGCTGTACGTTCTTAAAATTTGACATAAAAAATAATTAAAAAATTAAAATTAATAAAGTTTGACTTTATATATTGTTGAAATCGGGCGCAAAATTACTCATTTTCTTTGAGTTACAAGCATTTGTGTTTGTTTTTCTTCGGTTTATTAATGATATTTAACTAAATAGGGCGGTTTGAGGGCATTTTTGCCGCTTTCTACATTATATATTAGAGGGGTGTTTTTTTTGCTTGGGGGAAAGCTTTTGCCCTTACAGGGCGACAGGCTTGCATCCATTAATAACCCAGGGTGGTACCCTGGGCTAGGAGCTTCTGCCCTTTCAGGGCGTACTGTTTATATTGGAGCATCAGTTCTATCAGGGCATGCTGTTTATATTGGAGCATCAGTTCTATCAGGGCGTGTTGTTTATATTGGAGCATCAGTTCTTTCAGGGCGTGCTGCCATTCGGCTCCGAAATTTTCTGTTGCATGAATTTTGCGTTAAATTCATTAAAAAAAAACGCGGAAATGATGGTTATTGCAAATATTTTGTTACCTTTGCCCTTGAT
>CAVBFV010000197.1:2595-6032 GCA_963594575.1 Lachnospiraceae bacterium
GAACTGCGTGACCTTATAACATGTGGTTTAAGTCGCCAGTTGCATGAATTTTGCGTTAAATTCATTAAAAAAATGCACGGAAATGTTGGGGATTACAAATATTTTGTTACCTTTGCCCTTGATTATGAAAATATGAACTAACGATTGAGTAGATATGACACTAGTCATTTTAACCATACTGATCCTGGCCTGCGTGCTCATTGCAACTGAGAACGTGACCAAAGTAAACCGTGCTGCCGTGGCTATCTTCGCCGGAACGGTGGGATGGGTGCTGTATATATGCTTCGGTATGGACTTCGTAACTAGCGAACATTCAGCGGATTATACCCGCTTCCTCAATTTCAGCGAAATGGAATCAACCAGTACTTCCGTCAAGTACTTCATCTCCCGACACATCTTCCTCCCACAGGTGGGTAGGGCAGCGGAGATCGTGATGTTCCTGCTCGCTACGATGACGATCGTAGAAATCCTCAACAATAACGGCTGCTTCGACTTCGTGCGCCAGTTGCTTCGCACACGCAGCAGCAAGAAGATGCTTTGGACACTCGCCATCGTTACATTCCTGATTTCCATCAATCTCGATAACCTCACTACCACCGTGATGATGCTCACCATGATGCATGGCATCATCCCAAGCAGAAGACAGAGAATGGTGTATGGAAGCGCCATCCTCGTAGCAGCCAACTGTGGCGGTGCTCTCACCGTGATTGGTAACCCGGAAGGTCTGGTACTCTGGAATTCAGGGGCTGTTACAGCCACCGTTTTCTCCTTTTCATTACTCCTCCCTTGTCTTGCAGCGTGGTTGATTCCAACCCTGCTGATGCAGCGTATGTTGCCGGAAAGAGTTGAGACAGAGTGGATTGTGATGCCTTTCCGTGGCGATGATACCCGCCTGAACAAGTGGCAGAGATTGCTGATGCTCCTCGTGGGAATTGGCGGTCTGTGGTTTATCCCTACCTTCCATAACATCACCAAGCTCAGCCCGTTCCTGGGCGCCCTGTGCGTGCTCAGCGTACTCTGGATCGTGAACGAGATCTTCAATCGCAAGCTCATGAACATGGATGCGATGGTGGAGCGTCGTACCCCTAGAGTGCTGCAATACGGTGTGATTCAGATGATTCTCTTCGTGATGGGAATGATTCTCGCCGTGGGCGTGGTGAAGGAGACAGGTGCCTTCTATGACCTCTCCTGCTGGATGGGAACCAGCGAGGAGCACCCTAATGTATGGCTGCATGGCGTGGCTGCCGGAGTGCTGAGTACGGTACTCGACAACTTTGCCACCGCCATGAACTTCTTCTCATTGCACGATGTGATGGGATTGGGCGACCCTACCTATGCCATGGATTCGGTGTATAATACCAACGGTCTCTACTGGCAGGTAATCGCTTACTGCGTAATGGCAGGAGGCAATGTGCTGGGTATCGGTACCATCAGCGGCCTCGCCCTGATGAAGATGGAGCACATGCGTATGGGCTGGTTCTTCCGCAATATCGGATGGAAGGCCCTCGTGGGTGGCGTGGCTGGCCTCGTTATCCTCTGGCTCTCGCACACCCTGATGGGAAGAGCCGTTTACTTAATGATTTAAACAACCATATCTGAAGAAGAAAAGAAAGAATCTGAAAACGGAAGAGATTCAGGAGATTCAAAAAGAAGAATCAGACGATGAAACAGATTCAGAAGATTCAAAAAGAAGAATCAGACGAAAGAAATTCAGGAAGAATCAGACGACGAAAGAGATTCAGAAAGTTCTAAAGAAGAAAAAGGGGATGTAACACGCATCCCGGAACCAACAAGAAAGCATATTTTTTTTATTAATGTATCACTAATATATAATATAATAAGGTATATATAGTTATGGCAAAGATTAAGACTATAGGTATTTTGACTTCTGGAGGTGATGCTCCTGGTATGAACGCAGCGATCCGTGCAGTGACCCGTTCGGCTATCTACAACGGATTCAACGTGAAGGGTATCTATCGTGGTTACGATGGACTGATCAACGACGAGATCAAGCCTTTCACTACTGAGAACGTGAGCGGTATCATCGGTACCGGAGGTACGATGCTGAAGACTGCACGTTCTAAGGAATTCATGACAGTAGAGGGCCGACAGAAGGCTTTCGAGAATATCCAGAAAGAGGAAATCGATGCGCTGGTGGTAATCGGTGGTAACGGTTCGCTCACCGGTGCGATGAATTTCGCAAGTGAGTTTGATGTCTGCTGCATCGGTCTGCCTGGTACTATCGACAATGACCTCTATGGTACTGACAACACCATCGGTTACGATACTACGATGAACACCATCGTTGAGTGCGTGGACCGTATCCGTGATACGGCGCAGAGCCACGAGCGTATCTTCTTCATTGAGGTGATGGGCCGTGATGCCGGATTCCTGGCTCAGAACTCAGCTATCGCCAGCGGTGCAGAGGCTGCCATCATCCCAGAGGATTCTACCGATGTTGACCAGTTGGCTCAGTTCATGGAGCGCGGTATCCGCAAGTCTAAGAAGAGCTGTATCGTCATCGTGTCTGAGAGTCCTAAGTGCGGCGCGCTCTACTATGCCGACCGTGTACGCAAGGAGTTCCCTGAGTTCGACGTACGTGTATCTATCCTCGGTCACCTGCAGCGTGGTGGTCGCCCATCAGCCCGCGACCGTATCCTCGCCAGCCGTACCGGTTGCGGTGCCATCGAGGCTATCATGCAGGGTCAGCGCAACGTGATGATCGGTGTCCGCAACAACGAGGTGGTTTACGTACCGCTTTCTGAGGCCATCCGTTCAGACAAGCCATTCGACCGCAAGCTGATCAAGGTATTGGATGAGTTGAGCATCTAATCTGCTTCTCCTTGCATCGCATTTCGATATCCAATGCTGCTATCGGCATTACTTATAGGAAATGAATGAAAAGTAAAAATGGTTTAAACGGAACTAAAAAAGTTTTAAAACGGAGCAAAATACAAATAAAACTTCCGAAAAATTTGTGGCTTCCGTAAATTGTTGTTACTTTTGCAGGCGTATAACGAATTTCGTGATTCGGGCTCCAATTCCCGACATCACGAACCTCGAATACCAAAAGAACGAAATATAAATATTAAAAAATAAATTTTTAAACTAATAAGCTTATGTCACAAGTAAGTGGACGCATCTCGCAGATTATCGGTCCGGTTATCGACGTATATTTCGATACCAAGGGCGAGAACCCTGAGAAGGTGCTTCCTAAAATTCACGAAGCTCTGAAGGTGAAACGCCCAGACGGACGCGACCTGGTCATCGAGGTGCAGCAGCACATCGGTGAGGATACAGTTCGCTGCGTCGCCATGGACAATACCGACGGCTTGCAGCGTGGCTTGGAAGTTGCCGTAACAGGCAATCCAATCATGATGCCTGCCGGAGAGCAGATCAAGGGCCGTATGATGAATGTCATCGGACAGCCTATTGAT
>CAVBFV010000198.1:0-5983 GCA_963594575.1 Lachnospiraceae bacterium
CCTGGAGAACGATGTTGCATTTCATCATCTGTCCGTTCTCACTTTTCTGACTCTGCACAGCGAAGGTCTCGCCCTGCTGCACTACTCTCATAATCTGAGTATACATAATATATAATGTACGAAGAGGTTTTCAAGAGCACCAAACCATTTCAGCGTTGTCTTGTTTCTTCGACGCTGCAAAAGTACTGCAGAAAAAAAGGCAAAACAATCCCTTTCCCACAACTCCCCCGAAAAACCCACAATTTTGGGAAAAATCGGGCATTTCTTGGGAAAAATAAAAGGGCAATTCTCTCAGCATGGGAAAACCAAGGAAAAATCGCAAAATATTAACAAAAAGCCAATAAAATGCCCCTATTTTGCTGCAAGCTTTTTCCCACACTTTCCCCGAAAAACTGCTGTTTTTGGGAAAAATCAGAGGTTTCTTGGGAAAAATCGGGGCATTATTGGGAAAAATCCCATGTTTCTTGGGAAAATGGTAATTTAATAAATAATATAGTCAATGCCCCACACGCCCTGAAGGGGCAGAAGCTCCTAGCCCAGGGCAATCGCCCTGGGTAAACAAGCAATCAACCATGCGCCCTGTAAGGGCAAAAGCTTTAAAAATCAAACATTAAAGGCACCTCCTTCACAATTCCATGAAGAAGATGCCTTTAACAAGTTCAACCATAGTTACCAAAATATTTTATCACCAAAAACGTGAACTTAATTCTTGTCTAAGAGTATTTGAGAGATTGCAATATTCAAAAGCTCTATCCCCAATACTAGTAACCCCATTAGGAATAACAAGGCTACGCAAAGAAGAGCAACCATAAAATGCATCATCCCCAATACTAGTAACCCCATCAGGAATAACAAGACTACTCAAAGAAAGGCAATATCTAAATGCACTATTACCAATGCTAGTAACACTGTTAGGAATAATAAGGCTACTCAAAGACGAGCAACATTCAAAAGCTCTATCCCCAATACTAGTAACCCCATTTGGAATAACAAGGCTACGCAAAGAAGAGCAACCATAAAATGCACTATTCCCAATGCTAGTTACACTATCTGGAATTACAAGACTGCTCAAAGAAGAGCAACCATAAAATGCACTATTCCCAATGCTAGTAACCCCATTAGGAATAACAAGGCTACGCAATGATTTACAACCATAAAATGCACTCCCTCCAATGCTAGTTACGTTATCAGGAATAATGTATGATGCAGTCTCCTTATCTCTAAATGAAAATATTTTACTTTTATCTTTATTAAATAATACTTTATTTTCATAAATAAAACATGGTGATAAGCATATCAGTTCACCATCCCAACCACAAAATGCATGTTCTCCAATACTAGTAACACTGTCTGGAATTACAAGACTACTCAAAGATTCACAACCTTCAAATGCACAATCCCCAATACTGGTAACACTGTCGGGAATTACAAGACTACGCAAAAATTCGCAATCTTTAAATGCACAATCCCCGATACGAGTTACACTATCTGGAATAACAAGACAGCTCAAAGATCCACAACCTTCAAATGCACAATCCCCAATGCTGGTAACACTGTCTGGAATTACAAGACTACGCAAAAATTCGCAATCTTTAAATGCACAATTCCCGATACGAGTTACACTATCTGGAATAACAAGACTGCTCAAAGAAGAGCAACCTTCAAATGCACTATTCTCAATGCTAGTTACACTATCTGGAATAACAAGACTGCTCAAAGAAGAGCAACCATAAAATGCACTATTCCCAATGCTAGTTACTCCAGCTGGGATGACATAAGATGTTGTGTCTTGGTCTCTAAAAGAGATAATTGTACTTTTGTCTTTATCAAATAATACATTATTTTCATAAATAAAGTACGGCGACAAGCATTTCAGTTCGCCATACCAACCGCAAAAGAGATTGCCTTTAATGCTCATTACCCTATTAGGAATAACAAGACTACTCAGAGAAGTGCACCCATCAAATGCACTCTCTCCAATGCTTATAACACTCTCAGGAACAACAAGACTACGCAAAGAAGTGCAACCTTCAAATGCCCAATCACAAATAATCTTTGTATCTTTTTTAATTAAATAATTTCCATCAAGTTCTTTTGGAGAACTTAACAATTTTCTCCCGTCTTTGCTATATATCACTCCATATTCATCTATAATAGCTTCATTAAAATTTTCAAATATTTTTGATGTAGTCATATCTTCATTCATTGACAGAAAAGCTTCCATCGATTTCTCATCTACCCAATCTGCCAACAGTACCGGATTTTTTTTCACAGTGCCTTGACTCTGAAAATCTATGTACTTTACAGAAGTACTGTACGAAGCCCCTACCATATTCTGTTCATTAGTAATCTGACAACACACATCATCGGTACGTTCCTTCTGATCTTTTAAGAAACACTTGAGGACATAATATTTCCCCGTTCTCTTGTGCTGCATTTTAAACACCACGGCAAAATCATCACTCATGTGATTTGGCTCTCCATGATTATTAAATACGGGAGTCAGATGAGCCAACTTGTCAAGATTGACACCAGCATTTTTAAAGACCTTTACATATTCTGATATTGTAGGATACTGCATAGCTTACACGATTATTAATTAACTATCTTAAGTCGTATTTTCATTCGACATTGCAAAGATACGCATTAAATTTAAAAACAACAAAGAAAATATGAAAAATTACAAGGTATTTTTAAGCTTTTGCCCTTTCAGGGCGGCAGGGTTGCGACCGTAATAACCCAGGGCGATTGCCCTGGGCTAGGAGCTTCTGCCCTTTCAGGGCGTGTTGGGGCTAGTCATCAGCTACGTTTCCTGCTTGCGGAACGACTCCACAACGCACTACTTTCCCCAATATCTTTCAGCCATAGGCTGCAATCTTTCCTTTATTACTTCCATAACAGTCTTGAAATCAAGAGTTTCTTTCCATTGAATCTTTTTCAGAAATGCTTTCCAGCGAACTATACGTGCTGCGTCTGTCGCAAAACTTTCTGTAAACAACTGCAATTCGGGATTGTATGTAAGCCCTCTATTATCGAAAGTCGCCTTAATCGCATCATATAATGTGTCATCCGACAAGTCTCTCTTTGTCAGGAGTTGGTAACAGTCGAAGAAATCTTTCATGCGACTGTTGAGCACATCTCGGTCTATCATCGTATGGAATTTCTCGGCAACAACAGTCTCCAAGGAATATGCCTGTATGTTCACAGATGGAATGTCAGGCAAAAGCAATGGGAAGTCAATAGTTGTTGGATATGGAGTTACAACATCACCAAAGCCAATGTCAACAGACATGTTGTAAGCGATAGTATCCATGTGGGCCGTAAAGTAAAATCTTGTGCCAGGATACTTCTTTTCAACAGTTATAGGCTCCAACTTAATGCTGTTAACATCAAACGATACTCCATCCTCATCGCATACAATGCCCAAAATTTTCTGGAACACGTGCGCAAGGAAATCCCTATCACGGCTAATTCTATCTGCCATGAAATCAACATCTACTGTAGGACGTGCCTCAAGTCCGTTCATAGCATAAAGCAAAGAGCCACCTTTCAGCAAAAAATTGTCCTTATATTGGCTTACAGATACTCTGTAAAGCAACCTCTCGTTGAAATATCTTGCCAAGAGATACATATATTTATAGCCTGTCTCATTCATCAGATTGAGCAAGCGGGTCTTAACAGACTTACCGTAGTTTTTCTTTCCCATCTTATTCTATAGCTATTTCAACATAATTTTTCAATGTATTGAATACTCTGAGGCGTTTGGCGTAATCCTGCAAACGACTGAGATTGCGATTGGGCTTTCTCAAATAAGAACGAATTACTTCCGCACAAACATCCAGCCCCAATTTGTTTCTGTATTTCACTGCATCACAAACACTTCGCTCCAAGTCGGTTATGCGAACATGAAAACCGGATATTTCTGCTTCCATAATGCCAAACTCCAGATTCTCCTTCTTCCAATAATACAATTCTATCGGAAGCGTTTCAGGAATCTCTACTTTCCTTTTATTGGCGATGGCAATGCAAAAAGCTGGTGGAACAGTTGTCGAAAGCTGATGATAAGCCCAGGCATTGTATAGACACACAACACCTTTAGGTACAATCCGCTCCACATCTATCATTGTATTCAGCAGGGCTTCCGGAACAGCATAAATGCCCTGGCGCAACTTGATCAAGTCGCCACGTTCCTTAGCTCTCAACAATCGCTTATACTCTGCCATATGAGGAATATCAGTAGTAGAGATTGTGCCTCCTAGTGCTTCCACTTTACAAACTATATTGTCCATATCACATTTATATTAATATCATTTCGCTGCAAAAATACAATATTTTTTTGAAAAGCGGTAATATTCTACGGAATATTTTCAAAAACGCCGTAGAATATTACCGGATTTATCCTTGTTTTTATACCCGGGGACGATAGTTATCTCTAAATCTTCCTCTCTACTTTCCTATACCAACTCAAATACTTCTCATATAACCATCCCTTTTCGCCAGCTTATAATACAGATCCTGGGCGGTATGATAATCGGGATCGGAGCCTTCAAGCCACTCCGAAAAATGGTGGTTGTGGTTCTTCTGCGTTTCCTGCTTGCGGAACGACTCCACCACACATTTCTTTTCTGCATCCGGAAACATCAGGTTCATGCGGGCGGCAAAGGCTGCCTTGTCCTGATTATCACGCACCATGTGGAACGTATATTTCATCAGGCACCAGACTATGTACCAACTTTGCTGAGACGTAATGTTGCCTTTTATCCAGAACTTCAACTTCTCCTCCAACTTTATGGAATCTACCCAGTTCACAAAGAACGAGTCGCTGTTACGCTCAAAATCATCAGCCCTGGCAATTTCTGCCTCCCACAACTTATGCTCACCCTGATACTTGAACAGCGTTTCAAAATCCTCGGGCGAAGCCTGCTCCCTGACTAGCGTACGGACAAGTTCTTCTTCCTCATCCTCCTCTCGCTCAAACCAGTCAGAACAAAGCGTATAATTGTTGTATTTATCCTCAACCCCATCCATCACTTTCTGTAAGCTGTCGTTGGTAATGGCTATTCTCCTGCTTTCCATGCGATGCTTCTTTACCTTTACCTCATGTTTCAGATGGTCAGGTAGCGTGCCCTCGTCGAAAATTCGCTTGATATAATGGTAAATAATCACAGCCTCATGGTCGGTGCGGAAAAGGCGGGTTCTGTATAAGGCTAGGAAATCGGCACAAATAGTACTTACTGTGGAGATGGTTTTAGCCAAAGCCATCTTCAACCCCATAGAGACAAAGTTCTTGTAATGGGAATCAAAACGCGGATAATCGTCTCCGGCAGGAACTTTAAGCTTCTCGCATTGCTCGTAAATAGCCTTAGCATAGGGAATCTGACCATACTCCTCTTCCTTATCGAGCAAATAGTCTGAATGCTTCCGGGCGATGGTCTGAATATCCTGGAGCACCTTCTCTAAAACATCAGTATAAATCCCCATGAATTCATCATCATAGCTCTTGTAAATGGAAATGTAGACTTTCTTATGGAGCGTATGAATATATTTAAGAAAATCTGTCAACTGTTCGGCAAGGTTCTGGTAAATATGAAAATAACAGGTAAGACCTTTATGCTTTCCTGCATTCCATAGAAATTCATCCTTAGCATGCTGAATCTCCTTATACAAATGTTCTGCCTCTCTCTTAAACTGACCCACATCAGTAGTTGTTACTGGAGTGTATTTCTTGACTCCTGTTACTTCATCTTCCACAAAAAGATCTTCTTCTGATGAAATCTTCAGAAGAGAATTGTAGTTATTGTCAGTATTGGGTATTTCCTCTGTCTGCATATTACATTTCTAGGTTTGAATTGTTATTAATAAGCGGCATGGGGTTCCCTGTAAGTACCAGTATTAAGGTACCTGCAAGAACCTACGACAAGGTACAAACAAGTACTGCCCACGCCGTAGAGGAGTGGACGCCTTGCTGTCACCGTCTTCTTAC
>CAVBFV010000199.1:0-5920 GCA_963594575.1 Lachnospiraceae bacterium
GCTATGCCCCGTTCCAGATGGCGGTTGACGATGGAATCGATGACGCCATTCTCTTTTAGGGTACGGATGGCACGATTGATAGACTGCTGCAACTCAGCATGATCCTTTGCCACGCAGATGGCGAAAGAGGATGCATCGAAGGTTTCGGGCAGAATGCAGAGCGATGGATTCACCCGTTGGAATGCCTTGGCTGGTGCCTCATCGGTCACCATACAGTCTATCTTGCCCTGCAGGAGTGCCTGGATGGCATCGGCTCCCTTGTTGTACCGTTCCACCTTGGTACCACCGCCTTCCTTTTCCAGTTCTGTGGCAAGTCCGTCGCTCGTGGTACCGAGCTGCACACCTATCACAGCCCCCTTCAGGTCAGCCTTGCTCTTGATCTGCCTGTTTGCATCTGATGTCCCCGAACTGCACGCCACGAAGAGCACACTCAGGAGTAAAGCCAAGAAGCCAAGTCTAAACTTTCCCGTTTTTCTGTATTTCATCATTCCAGGCATTCGTTTATAGTTGTTTCAAATATTCAGCACACATCTCTGCACACCTTTCTCCGTCCACACCTGCCGATACGATTCCGCCTGCGTAGCCAGCACCTTCTCCGCATGGGAAGAGACCCTGGATGCGGACATGCTGCAAGGTTTCGCGGTCACGGACTATGCGGACAGGCGATGAGGTTCTCGTCTCCATCGCTATCAGCGTAGCCTCGTTGGTCAGGAAACCATGGGCATTCTTGCCGAAGGTTTTGAAGCCTTCCTGCAGACGTTTGCTCACGAAAGACGGCATCCAGAAATGCAACGGACTCGAAATCAAGCCTGGAGCATAGCTGCTCTTTGGCAGATCATAGCTCAAGCGATTGTTCACGAAGTCAGCCATACGCTGTGCCGGTGCCGTCTGCTTCATGTTGCCCTGCTGCCAGCATTGCTTTTCCACGATTTCCTGGAAGTACATCATCTGGAGTGAATCATGAGGAGTAAAGGCAGAAGCATTCTCCTGCGCCTTCATTTCCTGCTGTTCGATGACTGACTGATGTTCCTTCACAAACTGTGCCACATCCTCGGGATGGGTTTCCACCACCATGCCCGAATTGCTCCAGGCAGTACCGCGGTTGCTAGGACTCATACCGTTCACCACGAGCTGTTCCGGTCCTGTAGCAGCCGGAATCACAAAACCGCCCGGACACATACAGAAGCTGTAAACACCTCTGCCATCTACCTGAGTAACAAAGCTATATTCTGCAGCAGGCAGATATTTACCTCTACCACTCTTATTGTGATACTGAATCTGGTCGATGAGCCGGGAAGGATGTTCCAGACGCACACCCACGGCGATGCCCTTAGCCTCGATATCTATCTTTGCCGAAGCGAGATAACGGTATACATCGCGGGCACTGTGACCTGTTGCCAGAATGACCGGTCCGCGATAATTTTCCTCTGCGCCCGTAGCCAGATTCACGGCTTCTACACCTATCACCCTATCGCCCGCTGCGGCATCAGGTGACGCCAGTTTGGCTTCACTCTCAAGGATCAGACGAATCATCTTGGTCTGGAAATGCACTTCGCCGCCACACTTGATGATGGTGTTGCGCATGTTTTCAATAACGCGTGGCAACTTGTCGGTACCGATATGCGGATGGGCATCTGCCAGTATATTGGTATTGGCACCATGCTGGCAGAATACGTTCAGAATCTTGTCTACATTTCCCCTTTTCTTGCTTCGGGTATAGAGTTTTCCGTCACTATAAGCACCGGCTCCACCTTCACCGAAACAGTAGTTACTTTCGCCGTCTACCTTCTGGGTCTTGGTAATGTTAGAGAGGTCCTTCTTGCGTTCGCGCACATCCTTGCCTCGCTCCAGCACGATAGGACGGTAACCCAGTTCTATCAGGCGCAGGGAAGCAAAGAGACCGCCAGGTCCCTCACCCACAACGATAACACGAGGTCTGCTGCTCACATCCGGATATTCGGTATGAACAAACTGGTCGTCCTGCGGAAATTCGTTGATATAAGCACGCACCTTCAGATTGACGAAGATGGTACGCTGACGGGCATCGATGCTTCTCTTCAAAACCCTCACTTGGTTGAGTGTTCTTACATCCAATCCCTTTTCTTTGGCGAGATAACGCTTGATGCCTTCCTCGCTTGCTGCCTGTTCGGGCAGAATTCTTATCTGATACTCTTGAATCATTATACTTTATACTTTGAGCTTTGAACTTTATGATTAGTTTTATAAAAGTGACGAGTGACAAGTGACCGATTCCATATTACGGATTTCGCATTACATTCACAATTCACTTTTCACTTTCACTTTTTCATGCTTCCATTGTAGCCAGCACTTCGAGCGTATCCAGCTGATACATGGTGAACTTACCATCTTCCAATGTTGCAAAGGTTGGCGGATTGCCACCCTTCGGGAAGGTGATGCTGCCTGTATTTACGATGGCCTGCCCCTTCTCGTTATGAGAGAGTTCCCAGAGATGGGAGTGTCCATAGATCATAGCCTCGTAAGGACCCTTCGGCATGTTTTCCTTATTGTATACATGTCCATGAGTCAGAAGATAGCGCTTTCCTCCATCTACCAGCAAGGCATAGGTCTCCATGATAGGGAAATCGAGGAGCATCTGGTCTACTTCCGCATCGCAGTTGCCACGCACAGCGATAATCTTGTCTGCCAGCGCATTCAGTCTTTCTACGATACCCTTAGGATCGATTCCTTCCGGAATGCGGTTGCGGGGACCATAATTGATGATATCCCCCATGATGCACATCATGTCACAATGTTCAGCCTCGAAGAAATCGAGGACCTTTTCCAGGGCTGGCAAACAGCCGTGGATATCTGAGAATAAAAGATATTTCATTCGTTCCTTCTTATGTTTGTTATGCTTATGTCTTTTATGCATTGAATTGCAAGCGCAAAATTAAGCAAATAATCCGAAACACCCAAACATTTCAACGTTTTTTATATATATAATAAGGTATAAGGAAGAGGAAGAGCCTATAATTATCTACTGAAATAGCTTTTTTATCTACAATATGCTACTTTTTTGTTAAAATCCTTGGCAGTTTGATATATTATTCGTACTTTTGCCCTCAAGTTCTGCTTCGGCCCCGGTCGTTTCGGGGGAGGCATTACATTACCAACGTAAAATTCAAGAACATATGAAAGTATTAAAATTCGGCGGAACATCGGTTGGTTCCGTAAAAAGCATCCTCAGCTTGAAACGTATCGTTGAAAACGAGGCAAAGAAACAGAGTGTAGTGGTTGTCGTGAGCGCGCTTGGCGGTATCACGGACAAACTCTTGCAAACCTCTCAACTTGCCCTCAAGGGTGATGAACAGTGGAAAGTAGAATTCGAAGCCATGGTTGATCGCCACCACAAGATGATAGATACCATCATCACCGACACAACAGACAGAGAAAACTTATTCAAATCGGTTGATGCCCTCTTCGAGCAGTTGAAGAGCATCTATTTTGGTGTGTACCTCATCCACGACCTCAGCGAGAAAACACAGGATGCCATCGTGAGTTATGGTGAAAGACTCAGTTCCAAGATTGTTGCCACATTGATTCGTGGAGCCAAATGGTTCGACTCCCGCAACTTCATCAAGACTGAGCGCAAGAACGGCAAAGGCAAGCATGTACTCGACAGCGAGCTGACCAACAAACTGGTAAAAGAAGCCTTTGCAGAAATTCCACGCATATCTCTCGTTCCGGGTTTTATCAGTCGTGACAAGAACACAGACCGCACCACCAACCTTGGCCGTGGCGGTAGCGACTACACAGCAGCCATCATAGCAGCTGCCCTCGATGCAGAAGTGCTCGAAATCTGGACTGATGTAGACGGTTTCATGACCGCCGACCCACGTGTCATCAAATCAGCTTATACCATCAACGAACTGAGTTACGTTGAGGCGATGGAGCTTTGCAACTTTGGTGCAAAGGTCATCTACCCTCCAACCATCTACCCGGTTTGTGTCAAGAATATTCCTATCAAGGTTAAGAACACCTTCAACCCAGATGCTCCGGGCACCATCATCAAGAACAAGATAGATGGCGACCAGAAGCCTATCAAGGGTATCTCTTCCATCAACGGTACAGCGCTCATCACCGTAACCGGTCTTTCCATGGTCGGTGTGATTGGTGTAAACCGCCGTATCTTCACCGCTCTTGCCAACGAGGGCATCTCTGTGTTCATGGTGTCACAGGCATCATCTGAGAACTCAACCTCTATCGGTGTGCGCGAGCAGGATGTAGAAGAGGCAGTAAGAGTATTGAACAATGAGTTCCACAACGAGATTGCCGATGGTGCCATGTTCCCAATGCACGCAGAGAAGGGCTTGGCTACTATCGCCATCGTGGGCGAAAACATGAAGCATGCTGCCGGTATCGCCGGTAAGCTCTTCGGAACCCTCGGCCGTAGCGGTATTTCGGTCATCGCCTGTGCACAGGGTGCTTCAGAGACCAACATCTCGTTCGTAGTGAAGAGCGATTATCTGAGAAAGTCGCTCAACGTGCTCCACGACAATTTCTTCCTTTCAGAATACAAGGTTCTGAACCTCTTTATCTGCGGTGTGGGTACCGTGGGCGGAAAGCTCATCGAACAGATCAAGAACCAGTATGCCGACCTCATGGAGCGCAGCAAGCTGAAGCTCAACGTGGTGGGTATCGCTTCTTCCAAGAACGCCATCTTCAACCGCGATGGTATCGATCTCGAGAACTACCGCGAGGAACTGAAGGATTCTGACCCTAGCACTCCAGAGGTTTTGCGCGATACCATCCTGGCGATGAACATCTTCAACAGCGTGTTTGTTGACTGTACAGCCAGCAAGGATGTTGCCGCTCTCTACCAGAGTCTGCTGGAGCACAACGTAAGCATTATCGCAGCCAACAAGATTGCTGCATCAAGCGAATATGAGAACTACGAGAAACTGAAGAAGACAGCCATCCAGCGTGGCGTAGTATTCCGTTTCGAGACCAACGTAGGCGCCGGTCTCCCTATCATCGGAACTATCAACGACCTTCGCAACTCAGGCGACAAAATCCTTAAGATTGAGGCAGTTCTCTCTGGTACACTCAACTTTATCTTTAACGCCATCTCCAGTGTGGTTCCATTCTCTGAGACCGTAAAACTGGCTAAGGAGAAGGGCTACAGCGAGCCAGATCCACGTATCGACCTGAGCGGTATGGACGTGATTCGCAAGCTGGTGATTCTCTCCCGCGAGGCAGGTTACCGCGTAGAGCAGGAAGATGTAGAGAAGAACCTCTTCGTGCCAGACAAATACTTCAAGGGTTCGCTCGACAACTTCTGGAAGAAGCTTCCTGAGCTCGATGCCGATTTCGAGGCTAAGCGCAAGGCACTCGATGTAGAGCACAAACGCTGGCGCTTCGTTGCTACCCTGGATGGCGGCAAGACAAGTGTAGGTTTGCAGGCTGTTGGACCAGAGCATCCGTTCTATAATCTGGAAGGCTCCAACAACATCGTGCTGCTCACCACCGAGCGTTATAAGGAATACCCTATGATGATTCAGGGCTATGGTGCCGGAGCCAGCGTAACTGCTGCCGGTGTATTCGCCAACATCATGAGTATCGCTAACATTTAATAATTTTAATGTTGAATGTTGAATGTTGAATGTTGAGTTGGCCTACGGACAAGAGCAGACTTACTTTTCATTTAACACTTAACACTTGACACTTAACATTAAATAGAGATGAAACATATTATCATTCTTGGCGACGGAATGGCTGACCACCCAGTGGAAAGACTGGGTGGAAAGACACTCCTGCAATACGCCAACAAACCCTATATGGATATGCTTGCCAAGAAAGGCAAGACAGGAAGACTCGTTACCGTGCCAGATGGATTCCATCCGGGTTCTGAGGTAGCTAACAGCTCTATCATGGGCTACGACCAGAACGAGGTTTACGA
>CAVBFV010000200.1:0-5872 GCA_963594575.1 Lachnospiraceae bacterium
TTCTCTGGATGAATACCTTTTTTCATTTTTCTTTTTTATTTTTATTGGGTTATTAAAATTAGACGTCATGGGGATGCTTGTTGCATCATTTCGTGTCCCTTATCGGGGCATGCCCATTATAGCCTGTTATCAATTTTAGGCTGCAAAGTTACGCTTTTTTCCTGAAACCACCAAATATTTCTTCTTCTTTTTAAGAAATATTTTGGAAAAGAGCATAATACGTAGGTTCGCGTTCCCTCCTGATACCTATGTTTTTAATGGATGAAAAGAAATCCCCATCGCCTCTGTTTGGGTAGAGGACGATGGGGATTAGTATTTTTCTCTAATACATAATATCTACTTAGGGAATTACTTGATAATCGCTGTGCTGCCAAATGTAACAGTGAAGTCATCGATGAGAACATCACCGCCTGGCTTCTTTGCATTCATTATGACGAAGCAGTATGTGCCGTCAGCAGAAATAGTGATTGTTTGCTCTACTAGTTTCCACTCTGTATTCTTGAGTTCGTTAACGTACTCACCATATATATATATGCCTGCTTTTCCATCTGTAACAGGAACTATACCTGGACAGACAGAAGCGCCTTTCTCTGTTACGGCTTTAGCATAGAACTTAACTTTGTATTCGCCAGCCTTGAGAGTTATTTCTTTATAGCCTAAGCGCTTGTTCGCATTAGCAGATCCGCCTACTTTTACTGAGTACTTGCCGCTATGAGCGTCTTCGCTCTGAGAAAGGGTAGCATTGCCTGCAGTAGAAACTGTTTTCCAGTTGGTTGGTTTACCATCTGCCCAAGTCTCGAAACCGCCATTCTCGCTTGTTGTTACTTCGCCTGGTGTTGGATCTGGCTTAGGGTCTGGGTCTGGTTTAACCTCACCGCCGCCAGTGCTGGTCTTACCGTTTACAGAGATGAGCTTACCGCCCTGGTTGGTCTCTGGGGTGTTGCCCATGTAGTTGATGAGCTTAGCGCAAACCACGATCTCATCGCCTTCCTTCAGCGTCATATCGCCCTCTTTCCATTTTTCGCCACCGAAGTAGTAGATGCGGAAGATGTAGAACTGGGTGCTGTTGGCATCATCGGCAATATAGAATGAACCGTTGCCGTATTGAGCGCCAAACTGCTCCTTGATGCTCTGTACCTTACCCTTGATATAGAACTCCTTGTCGGTAGCCTTACCAGCCTCCAGGGCTGCGGTATATTTCTGGGCAGCTACACTGTTGAATGGGTTAGCCTCAGAACCATCTCCCTTAGCTTCTCCCTTCAAATCTGAACCTGGGGTAGTATCTCCTGGCTTCTTACCAATCTCCTTGCCGTCAATCTTAGCGTATACAGGAGATTTCAAACCGGTAGCTCCGAAATAGGTTTCGATATTACCGCAGATGATGAGTTCTTTCTTCAGATTACCTGAGTTATCCTTCAGGTTGAGAGCTGTGCGGAGATCGCCGGCTGGCAACTGGATAGGCATACAGTTTTTAACCTCTTTCTCGTCAGCCTTGGCAGCGAGGAGAATGTTTGTTGGAGCTGTCTCAGCACTTGATGCATCACCGAAGATAGCCTCATTGAGTGCCTTGTCTGGGACATAACCTACAATGTAACCCTTAATATATTTGCTGGTACCTGTCTTAACTGTCTTAGCGTCAGTCACAGTATAAGGGCTGGCTTCTGTACCCTGTGTTGCCACTTCAGGAGTGGTTGGAGCACCAGGCTTAGTAGGCTGTGTATAAGGCTCTGGTACGTCCTCACAGCTGCTGAATGTGAAGGCAGCCATAGCCGCCATCAAAACTGAAAATATATACTTTTTCATATTATTGTCTTTTTTAATTGTTACTATTTATATTTATAGAAGTGAACCCGGTTATTTCACTGCAAAATTCTTAACCTCCCAGGTTGGAGCACCCGTTGGAGTACTGCTGTAGAGGAAACCGATGTAGATGGTCTTGCCACAATACTTCGTTAAATCTGCAGTAGATGAAACAAAGTCCCAGCTGTTTCCTGCTGGATAACCCTGTACGTCCAAGTCGGTCCATGTCTTTCCGTCTGTAGAAATCTGAACCTTGCATTCCTGCTTTATATCTGAGGCATAATTGATAGCCTGGTCGAACATGAGTTTAGCGCTCTTGGCTGATTTCAGGTCGATGGCAGGCGATTTGAGACGTGACTGGAGTTCTTGTTTTGAACCGTTCACATAGCCAGAAGCCTTCATTCCGTAAGCTGCAGATGCCCATTTCCAGACAAATTCTACACCATCAGCCAACTTGATGTTGTCGATGGTGAAATTGCCCTGGCTGGCATCAAACGGCTCGCTGATATAGGCTAGAACTACCGATTTCAGGTCATCCGTGTTGCGAAGTACAATCTGCCAGGTGTTATTGTAACGGGTGAAGATACCGGTGATATCGAATACACCCTGTGGAACTACCTCGTTGGCAAACTTAGAATAACCCGAGTTGCGCACTACCAGATTGCTGCTGCTGATCTTCTTGCCCGTTTCGGCATCGATCAGTTCTAGACTCGTATTGGTATCATCTGGTGCCCATACGTTAGTACCGTTGGCAGAAGCAAACTTCACCTTCTTCAGGGTCATCAGCTTGCCCACGTTAGCCTCCATATAGGCTGCATCAGTAAGCTTTGTCAGGTCAAACTCCACTGGCACTACCGTGCTTGCATCAGCCTCGCCAGGGTTCAGAATCTTGAAGTGCTCGTTCCAGATGGCACGCTCTATCTTGCCCATACCCAGACTTCCATCTGAGAGCTTGGTATTCACACCGCCAATCTGAGGCAACTTCTTGTAACTTCCGATATAGAGCCCCTTCAGATTTACGAGAATCTCCTGGCCAACAGGAAGATAACCCGACAGTCCGCTTCCGTTGATGGCAATAATGATAGCGCCAGATGCATCCTGAACGCTCACCTGGTTGTAGATATTGCCACTGACATCATTGCCCGTCACTACCGCCTTGATCATCATGTCTTTCTCAATCTGCTTGTAGCCATTGTCGCTGTTGATAATCGTAGCAAACTGGGTCTTCAAATCTGCTATGCTGATTACATTCTTCTCCCTCAGGCTGTTGTTGCCATATGGAGCTGCAGGCACCTTCTCGGTCAGGTCTGGGTCAGCATAACCGTCGCCCATACACGACCCCAGGGTCAGTGCCAGGAATGCCAATGCTATGAATTTTATCTTTTTCATTGTTCTTTCTTTTTATTGTTATAGAGAAACGGGATTGCTCCCTGTTCTTTATGTTAAAGAGAAACTCTTCCTTAGAATCTGTAAGATACCTGGAACATGCCGTTGGTACCCCAAGTGTAATACTTCTTAGGATTCTTAGAGAACTGGTAGAGGCGTGGATTCTTCACGTTGCCGTTAGCATCCAGTGTATAGCTTGAACGTGAGTTCTGCTCATATCCGCCTGTTACGATGGTCTGGTTGTTCAGCAGGTTGGTAATCATGAGGTTGAAGTTGAGAGAACCCTTCTTCAGTCTCACACTCTTGCCTATGCTCAGGTCAACCATCCATCCTCCGTGACCCTTCTCCTGGGCTACAGCATCCTCAGTCCAGCTCATACCGTCGAGTGTAGTAGGAGCAAAGATTTCAGGGAATGCCTTGTAGGCAGCCTGGCGGTTGGTCAGCACCTTCTCATATCTGTAGCTTGGAGAATAAGAGAGGTAGATGCGGTCGTAGTAGTTGGCATTGAGGTTGACGAACCATCCGTTTACGTGGGCATCGAGACCGATGCTTCCCACTGTGAGCGGTGTGCCACTCTCGCGCATATTCATCACGTAAGCCTTGTCCTGGTAAACCTCAGCACTCTTTGAGAGCATGTATACGGCGTTTACATTGTTGATGTTCTTTGCCTCGCTCATAGCGCCCAGGGCCTTCAGATCGAGCCATGATGTAAGCTTGAACTTAGCGCCCACCTCTACACCATAGTATTCCTTCTTCAGTCCGGTCATGCTCACGTAGGTGAATGAATTCTCATCATCGTTGTAGAAGTTCTGCCATTCCGTAACGTTCTCCAGTCGGCTGTAGTAACCGCTCACGTTGGCACTCAGCCATGCGTTGCGATACAGGTAGCTGAATTCAGAGCTGAAGATGCGCTCGTTCTTGAGGTTAGTCACGAAGTCGTTGCTGATTTCAGGCGAGATGAAGGCTGTGCTTGCCATCGGCGCACGCAGCTCGTATCCGGCTCCGATGCTGAAGGCATGGCCTCTGCCCATATCCACGTTCAGGCTTCCCTTTACGCCACCGTCCAGGAAGTTGGCTGTGCCGCTCTTGCCCTGGCTGTTGTTCGGTGCCATACCGTTGCGCATGTAGCCGCGGCGGTTCATGCCGGTATATCCGATACGTCCGCTCAGCATCGCCTTCATGTTGTAGAATTCGGCTGTATAGGTACTCCATGCGTTTGCCTTGTTCACGTCGATGCGATAGTCGTAACCGAACTTGTCGCCCTCGTAAACCAGCTTGCCTGTGTTGTTAGGGCCGGCTGTGTTCAGGTCGTACTGTACACGTGGGTCGGTCTTAGGATAATCGCCCAAGGCATAGGTGTTGATGTTGTGGAAGATGGCACCGCCCAGCATGTCTTCCAGTGTCTGATAGTGCTGGTTGGTACTCTTTCCGAGCATGATACCTGTAGCCAGGTTCGATTTCTTGGTCAGCTTGGTGTTCAGCACGGACGAGAGGGTCAGGGTCAGGTTGTCGTTGTGCTTAGCCTGAACATAGTAGAGCAGATCCTGTCCGTTCTTGGCAGCCTGCTGGTTGGCATAGTACAGGCGGTCCCAGTTGATCTGTCGGTTCTGCTTGCTTGCCTGCCAGTAGTTTACGGCGTTGTTCCAGTTTTCCCAGGTATACATGTTGTTGCCGTTTTTGTAGTCGCCCCATACATAGTAGTTGGCTGATGGCATGTTCTTCCAGTAGTCTGGCTGCGGATTCTCTGCGTTGTTGTAGTTGAGCTTGGTGCTCTTGTACATAGAGTATTTTCCGAACACCGATGTGGTGAGCTTCATCTGGTCGTTGATTTCCCAGTCCCATGTAGCGATAGCCGAAGGAGCAAAGTCGTTCACTACGCGTGAGTTTCTCTTGTGTCCGTTCTGGTATCCCCAGTATGGGTTATACTGGTAGTCGTTTGCCAGCCAGTAAGCCTCGTCGGTAGATGCTCCCTGGGTGCTTCTTTCTGTCGGGTTACCCCATGTAGAGAAGCTCAGCGAGTGGCCGTTCATCCACTTCTTCTGCACACCGAAGAAATAGGAGAGGGCGTTGTAGATGGTTCCCTCTACGTATCCCTGGTTAGCCCAGCGGTAGGTGAGACCGGCTGTAATGGCCCATCCCTTCTCGTTGAATCCGCTGGAGTAGGAGTAGAGTCCGCGCAGGGTATAGTTGCGGTTGGCAACACCTACGCTGGCATACTGTCCTTCCTGCATGCTTCCGGCACGGAAATCATAGTTGTTGGAGCCTGCCATGCCCGTCATCGAATAGCCGTTGGCTTCGAAAGGCAGGGCGAAGTCTACGTTCCTGGAGAATCGGTTCAAACCGCCGATGTTGGAGAAACGGAACTGTCCGGTCTCCATATCGTTCATGGAAGCACCGTTGATATAGACATCGTTGTACTTCTGGTTGAAGGCACGGTAGCGGAAACGTGCAGGCGAGAACAGATAACCTGCCTGGCTCGCGTATACGTTGCTGGTAGAATTGAGGATGGTGACATTGGATGACATGTCATCGTCCTCGCCCAACTGTGCCTCGGAGAAGGTGAAAGCATTCTCGTCAAGTCCCTGTGCTACGTTCTGGTCAGTCTTTTCGTTCTGAGCCATAGCCAATGAACACGAGAAGAGCGCTAACATTGCTAAGTTTACTTTCTTCTGCATAGTTTATATGT
>CAVBFV010000201.1:0-5860 GCA_963594575.1 Lachnospiraceae bacterium
GCAAGCAAGGAATTCTTGGTCAATGTATAAGTATGAAGTACGATATAGAGTCGTTGGTTGTAGATGGTCATAATGAAGAAACCGGTGAAGTTTATGATGAAAGCGACCAAACGGTCAACGAAATAAAACAAGCCCTTTATGCGGAGTATCAAAAAGAGAATCTTGAAGTTGATAAGTATAAAGGTACGGATAAAGTATATGGGTTGAATCACCTAACTTTTAGCAACGATACCATAAAGCAAAATGGTAAATCTGTTATGGTTAAAATAGGCGATATCAATCGTTAAACCAAAACTATAAGGAAATGAAGAACAATAATTCGATTCTGATAACAATTGTCTTGGGAATATGTATCCTGATTGGTGCTTGGTATTTTCAGGTATTTACTGACTATGAAGTGCCAAGTCGTATATTGGCTGCAATTCTCGGTGTTGTTATTACTGCAATAATAACCCAATTGTTGTTGAGCAGTCAGACAAACAAGGAGGTGACTCTACGCCAAGAACAACAGAAATGGCAAGCAGAGCAAGATAAACTAAAACAGGACAGACAAAAAGAACTTGCAAAAGAAACGCGTGAATGGCAAGAACAGCAAGCTCTTAAAACAAAGGAGTGGCAGGAACAGCAAGATAAGAAAACTGAGCAATGGCGTATTGATCATGATAGAAGCAATACTGTTTTCTGTGAGAAACTGAAAATCTACAAAAACTTTCTTGACACGTTATATGGTGCCGTAAAAGACGAAGAACTGACAGATAAAGAAAAGATAGAACTGCAATATCAGACATCACTCGTTGCAATGCATTGCGAACCTGAGAATATCCTTAAACTCAGTGAAGCTGTCAAAAAGGTGATTACAATGATGTGTAAACCTGACCGACAAAGAAGTTCTAATAACAATGTACTGTTAGAGACCCTTTTTGATGTTGTCGAGGCGTTACGCAAGGATTTGTATGCCAAAGATGACATCAAGACATTCTCGGATGATGTGAGACGGCGAACAATCGACAATTTCAATGTCGCTTATAGTAATGCGAAAGAGGGCAATACAGATGTAAATGACAACAAACAGCACCTGTCTGTAGATTTGAATGTTCTGTCTGACATAAGTTGTATACTTAAATCTGGCAATATTGAATCTATGGCAGAAGTAAAACCAATAGAGTCCGGACTGTCGTCTGAAAAACAAAAGGCATACAATACATCAGAATGGAATTTTGCAGTTAAAGACTGGCAGAGCCAAGGTTGGGAGGTGAAAGCATTGGAAAGCGAAGACTGTCCTCTACTGATAACTCGCAACGATGGCAATCCTGGCAAGATAGATATGGGGTTCTACAACGGTCATTATTATCTGCAGGCTGGGTATGAAGGTGACGGCAACTTCTCAAAATGCCTGAAATGGGACAATGGCGGCAGAAGACAATACGACCAGTGGTATGAGTTCCCTGCATTGTCTATGGATGTTCCACAAGGCGGCTTTATAGACAAATTCAAGTCTTCGCCGGAACTGCAGCAATACATCATCAAGAAAGTGAACTACCTGATGGAAGTAATCAAGAAAGAACACCGTACTATCCAGTGGATAAAAGCCGTTGGCGAGCATAAGGACTGGCAACTCTACACGTGGTATTGGTCAACCTTAGCTTGTGAGTACCAAAATGACGAAGAGGGCAAGGTATATATGGATACCATGCCTGATGAGAATGATAAATCTAAGGTCATTGTACAGTTAGGTAATAGAGCCAACAATGTAGAAATGCTCAAGAAAACATTGGAACGTATCGGATGTCCTGAGAAAATCGAGAAGATTGATAAAGCGGATTGCTATGTGACATTGGCAACAATAAATTCTTTAGAGCCAGAAATGGTTGGTAAGGAATTAAACGAATGGATAAGAAAAATTTCTGAAAAAAATAAGTCAAACAATTTAAAAAGTTAAGATTATGGGAAGAGTTTTTGCTGTACGCCCTAAGCGTATCAAGAGAACAAATGGACAAGTGTTGACTCCTGAAATGGAGATAACAGTGACAACTAAATCATATACTTGCGATCCATTTTATAATGGAGCGAAAGAGATTCAAGAGCAGTATATGCGTATGTACCAATTCGACTATAAGAAGAGTTGTTGCAGCAAAGCAGATTTTGAGTTTAAGCAATTAGACTGATATTTAGAAAAAAGGGTGTGTCATTAACTTATGACACACCCTCCTTTTTATTTAAGTTTTCATATAGAATCTTTATCCAACAAGAAATCAAATACGTCCATAAATACGATGCCGTCATCGTTTTGGTATTTCTTGATGAGGTCGCCTGTTATCACATACTTCATAAAACTATCGTCTATACGTAGCAAAGGTAGATATTAGTCTCTATATTTACAATCATAACAGGAAAGATTTTTGCGGATTTCCGCAATTTTCTTTCGCAGAATTAACGGTTACGGCTTGATATTTTAAGTTCGGTGATTTGTCGAATTCCATAGTTTTTCTTCTTATTCTTTTCTCTGTTTTCAAGAAAAAGATACAATTTTATCACAAAATTCCATGCTTTTCTCTCTTCGCTATCACATTATTCCCTATTCGTTATACTTTTTTAATCTCTCTTTTTATCCGATTTCAGAAAAAAAATGTACTTTTGCCGCTCAATTCATGAAAGACAGGAATTTGGTTATACAAAAACATTATTAAGGAAGCAAAGGACTTCTGTTATATTTTATAGTATGGACAAGAATGAGAGAATATATAACGAGCAAGAGATGCCCGCAGAAACGAAAAAGAATCATTCCGCTGATGCGGATAGAGTAAAGGAAGTATATAAGGTGACGATAGCGGGAAGCATCATCAATGTGGTGCTGCTCGTACTGAAGTTTGCTGCAGGTATTCTCGGACATTCGGCAGCCATGATAGCGGATGCCATCCACTCGCTTACCGATTTTGCCACCGATGTGGTGGTACTGGTATTCGTAAAACTGGGCAATAAGCCGAAGGATAAGGACCATGATTATGGGCATGGCAAATACGAGACGCTTGCCACAGCCATCATCGGCATTTCGCTCTTCGTGGTGGGTGTGATGATCTGTTATTCTGGTGTTACCAAGACCTATCGTGCCATCTGCGGCGAGACATTGCAGCAGCCGGGCATTGTAGCCTTGATTGCTGCCATCGTAAGTATCGTGATGAAGGAATGGGCTTATCAGTTTACGGTAAAAGCCGGAAAGAAATATCATTCCGAGGCTGTAGTGGCGAATGCATGGCATCATCGCAGCGATGCTTTGTCGAGTATCGGAACGATGTTCGGTATCGGCGGTGCCATTATCTTGGGAGAGAAATGGGCGGTGCTTGATCCGCTGGCAGCCATCATCGTAAGTGCCTTTATCATCAAGGCTGCCTGGGGACTGGTGATGCAATCTGTGAAAGAACTGACGGATGCCAGTCTTTCGGAAACGGAGGAAGATGAAATCCTGAAGATTGCAAATGAAGAGCAGGGAGTAGGAGAGATTCATAACCTGCGTACCCGTCGCATCGGAAACAAGATTGCGATAGAAATGCACGTCCGCATGCCGGGTTCTCTTTCGCTTTATGAGGCGCATGAGCATGCTACTCATATCGAAACGAAACTGAAGCAGCACTTCGGCGCAGATACCCACGTGGGAATCCATCTCGAACCGATTAAAGTGAACGGAAAATATCAGAAACCGGAATAACAGAAATAAAAGGAAATAGCCGGAATAAAAGGAAACGAGCCTTGACGGAAGGATGAATCCTCCATCAAGGCTCGTTTTATTTATGGTCAGTTTATTACCAGCCGAGATTTACGCTGGCTCCTGCCATAATCCATAAACCTGGCTGCTTAACGGCAGTAAGGTCGTAATAGCGGTGGCAAGTGATATTATCTGCTTTCACGAAGATATTGTATTTCTTCTCGTCCCACATCAGCTTGCAATCCACCTTGGTGTATGGATGATAGCCATTCATTCTCTGCTGCCATCTTACGCTCCAGGAAGCTGAAAGCTTGCTCCAAATCTGATGATCCAGTCCGAATACAGCCTTGTGCTTGAGATACTCCAATGCATAGAGTGATTTCAGAATGTTGGTCTCGGTCTTATGATCCTGATAGATGTAAGCATAACCCAACTTGATGCGGGTAATGAAACTGTTTGGTACCAACTCTCTCATGTAGATAGTAGCATCTACGTTGTAGCCCATGTTGTTGAGCTTTCCGATGTTCATTACATGATACTTGCTGTCATTCTGCTCGGTCACGGATGTCTGAACCCAGTCAATCATGTTGGTGCCGTGTGCGTAGAATCCGCTCACGGTTGCGGCAAAACCAGTCTGGCGATACTGGGTTCCTATCTTGAAGGTTGAATTCTTCTCTGGGCTCAGGGTGAGGTCGCCCTGCTGTACCGAATTACTTATGTATAAGTCGGTGTAGGTAGGCATTCTCAATGCCTTGTTCCAGGAAGCGTAGAACTTCCAGTTGTCGTTAGGACGATAACTCATATCCACACCAGGATAGAAACGGAAGTCGTTGTCCAAACCTGTATTCTTGTTAGCCAAGACACCAGCCGACAAGGTGAAACCGCCGAAGATGAAGTTGTGCTCCAGCATGATGTTGGTATTGGTGCGCTCGCCCTTTCGGGTATATTGACGATCAGAACCCGAGATATCCTTATAGTCTTTCTCTGCGAGTTCCTCGCCCAATGCAGTAGAGTAGATGCACTCCTTGCTGATGTCGAAGCCCACTGCGGTCTTACCCAAAGCCCAAGCCACGTTGGCATTCAAGCCACCACCATAAACATCAAGGTCGTGATAGTTCTCGCCAGCCTTGGCTCCAGCCATACCACGAATCAGCTGATAATGGTCCTTGAAATTGTTATAATAGAATTGAGGAGCAATCTCCCAGGTCTTCTCCTGGTTGTGCAGACTCAGGTTGAGAGAAGCCAAACCATGGTCTGTCTTCTCATATTGGTTGTTGTATTTGGCACTGTAGAAAGTGTTGGCACCATAGCTCTGGGTAGCGATACCCAACTGGGCGATGATGTCGAAACGCTGGTCGTAAGAGAAAGAGAGATTGCCGTAGCCCTGTCCTTTCTCGAAGTCGCTGTTCTCTGTTCCTCCATCCGAGCGCTTGTAGCCACCGCTTACAGAATAAGCCTGAGTCCACTTGCCTGTTTCAAAAGCCGTCTGAATACGTCCCTGTGCTCCGAAACTTCCAAAACTTCCGCCTTCTACACTTGCAGATACCCCCTCTCTCTTTGCCTTCTTGGTTACGATATTGATGGCACCATTGAAGGCTGAAGTTCCGAATAAGCGCGATGCTGCCCCCTCGAGCACTTCGATGTGGTCGATGTCGGCAAGAGCTACAGGAAAATCAGAAGCATTGTGACCAGTCTGTGGATTGGAAATGTTGACGCCATTCAGGAGAATGGTAATCTGGTCGAAGGTTCCACCATTGATGGAGATATCCGTCTGAACACCAAAGCCACCACGCTGACGGACATCCACGCCGGTAGCTAATTTCAATACATCGTTGATAGTCTGCGCAGCCGCACGATGAATATCGTCGCGGGTAATGACAGACACAATCTTAGGTGACTGCTCTACAGTCATCGGCGCACGAGATCCGGTAACGCTCACCGCATCCAGCTCGTAAGCCTTTCCGCCCTTGTAGAGGGTAGAATCAACCTTGGCTCCCTCTGTGCTTACACCTGCAGCCTTAGCATGGCTCAGGGTAGCAACGCTGAGTGCACCAACAAGAACCTCTCTTCCCAAAACTGCGAAGAGCGAGTAATTCTTGTTAGAGAATCGGTTGAACTTCAAGCTGTTGCGCTTGTTGAAAATTGTTTTGTACATTAAAT
>CAVBFV010000202.1:0-5833 GCA_963594575.1 Lachnospiraceae bacterium
TGATGCCAGGTAGATTACGAATATCACCATATAATCAAGGGTCTATACGCCACCTGTTCATCGTGGCATATAGACCCTTGTCGTTTTCCCATGAGGTGCGGTAAAAGTCACTGTATTAAGTACTTATGCCACACCCTTTTCTTGTTCAGCAGCAAACGCCAGCATATAACTTATCTATTGGAAATATCAAATCCCAATTCTTTCCCCAAACGATATTACCAAACTCTATCTTGAACTTTTTGAATTTGTTTTCATTCAAGTAAGAGTTATATTGCGGATGTGGGTGATTTCTGATAAAAGCACCTACATCTATCGTCTTAATGGTGTCATCATTAAAGTGTAATTCAACTTTTAATGGCGCCACATATTTTGCAGAAACGATACTTAAGTTCATAATTTCTTCGTTATTTTAGTTGAACGTATTCTTTTCTTATAAATAAAGAAGTTTACCCATTTATCAACTATATTCTTATAGTACTTCTTCACAAAGGCCTCTGCTGTAGCAGCATCCTTCTCACTTAAAGGTGGTATCTTGCTAGAAGTTCTTCTATGAATTTCAACAAGTTCACCATTTTCTAATATTATCTCGAAAATAGCTTCATGTCCATCCTTCATTACATGAACGTGTATTGGTTCATGCTCATTTGAATAGAACAGAAAGATAAATCCGAAGTATTCAAATATCTTTGGCATCGCAACCTCCTTTTTTAATCTATCTTGGTTGCAAAGATAAGCTTTTATTTTGAAAGTGCAAAGAAAACGGGAGAAAAGTTTCGGGAAAATTTGGATTCCCGTATTTTATAAGGTAAAGGATAGCCATTCCATGCCACAAATGAAGGGTCTATACGCCACCTGTTCATCGTGGCATATAGACCCTTGTCGTTTCCCGTGAGGTGCGGGGGATATGTTTGCTGGGCAACTTATACTCCTGCCCAGCTTAGGAGTTAAACAATCTGTATTTATTAAGGAACTGGATAGACACATGTAATAGACTGGAAGTCATAATCGAGGAATACTCTTCCATTATGTTCGTCACTACCACTATAATCTTTAGTAATATCAGCAGTCCAACAATACCCACCTTCGGTTTCGCCACCATTCATAACTTTCTGGTCTTTTGACAAAACCAAGTCGATGTCTTTGGTTCTGCAACCCTCAAAGATACCTTTCTCTCCTGCTTTACCATATACTTTTGTAAGATTGCCTAAAACTACTTTTTGAAGCCCTGGACAATCTGAAAAAGCATTTTCCCCGATTTCTGTAACATCTGGGAGGGCTATGGATTTCAGCATTTCCCAGTACATAAATCCTCTTGAAGGAATCTTCTTACATCCTATCAAAGTAAGGTTTATACTCCCACCCCTTGCATCTTTAAGTCCGATATTTATTGCTTCCAATGTTTCTTCATCCACATCGGGAGCAAGAATGATATTGATGTAAGTCTTGCCCGCATCCAATTCCTTCTTGACGTCTTCCACAATTTGATCGAAAGTGAGACCTTCGTCAACCAGCGAAACAACAGTAGCATCCAGAGCATAACTCTTAGCACTCTCTGTTGCTTGCGAGAATGTATGAGTTGTCAAAGCTGCTTCTCTATATTTCACTGTTACTTCGGAATTATTTTCAAAAGTACCATATAAATAGGCATTGCCCTTTTCATCCGAAGTAAGTGTATAATTTCCTTTCTGTTCCATATCGCTGCTGCCCGCAGGAGTGAAATATTCGGTATCAACTGTTATTTGCTCATTGGGTAGAGTTGCAATACGCAAACGTGAATATTTGCGTGTTGCCTCGGCAAAAGAAACGGTTATAGTCTCACCATTACCAGTGATTATAGCATTTCCCTCGATAAGTTCATCCGTTCCTGCCGCCTTACCTTTTTTCAACATTAATGAGGTGTTGGCCCATTTATAATTAGGGGCGTAATATACATGAGGTATATATGCAGGGTCTCCTTCCCGATAAACCAATTCACCACTTGTCAATTCCCAACTCTTGCCATTATATGTAAAGGTTGCATTATGTCTTCCATAAGAGGTGTTGTCTATCTCCAGAAGCAACTCATCTCCTACAGCCCATGAAGTCTTGCCTTCATCAGGTGTACCAATAGCACGAGTCTGTGAATCTCCGAATGCCGGAAATTCACCTACAACCAACTGTACGTTGCTTTTGCCTGTTGTTGCGGTTGGTTCTTCTATATCACTTGTGCATGACGCCATTACTATAGTAACGACTGCCAGCATGATGTATTGAAATATCTTGCGCATAGTTATATCCTCCATTGTTTATTTGAGTTCTTCTTCATTTGTCCAACCAGTCATATTATTTACGCTGATTCGGGTCAGTTCCACTTTGTCTTTTCCTACATCGAGTTTGTAGGTGTAGCGTTTACCCTCTTCAAAGTCGGTAGGCATCTTCATTTTAGCATTAAAATTCTTGTCGCCTATCTTGAATTTCAAGAAGACTTCATCTTTAATGTATGAACCAGGGATAACGATTGCAGAAAACATACCATCGTCATGCTTACAGGCTTGTACCCAAGCAGGATTAGCAGTAGGTGTACTCATGACAAATTGCCCTCGGGCTTGGTCTCTACTAAAATCAACACTGTTGTGTTTAGAATACACTTGTGGTTCACTAATATCCATATTAGGATAATCCGCAGTACCAACATGATATACTATCGTGACCAGCGACATGCGATGCTTCATAGGAATGTCTACATAATAGGACAAAGGAATATCGTACCAATATCCAGTTATGAGATCAGCGTTTTTCAAATTACCTTCGCTGCTTTGGTCTGTCTGTAAATCATACTGTAGATTATTTTTCCCAAAATCCATGTCAGATGGATATACAGCCAAAATAGTATGTTGTTCGTATTCATTTAACCAACGGAAACTACCACTGCGGGACCATTCATTTGTTTCGCCATTAAAAGAAAGAACAGTCGTACTACCAGGATCATAATCCATAAATATACTTACTTTCAGTTTATCTTTATCCTCCCAATTGTTACCGTGTCCCAATGTATTGACACGAGTCTGCATACCTCCAACAGAGAAAGTGGCATTGATTTCCTGCCCTTTCAGCGTTGGAGCCATATCTTCATTTTGCGTACATGCAGTAAAGCCCATAGCCATAAGGCCCATTACCGCATAGGAAATTCTTTGTTTTATCGTCTTCATAATCTTCAGTTTTTTATTGTTAGTGAGTTAGTGAGCGGCCAAGCTCACTAACCCTGTATTTCCTATTTCTGCACCTTCTTTGTTATTGCTGTTCTGCGTCCAGACCACCTTCATCACTTGTCTTCCATGCTGTAATGCCAGCTTTGTCTATAACAACACCTGTGTTGTGGATACTTATTGTATATGTGTACAGATAGCCGCCTTTAAACTCATTGTTTGTTGACGAAGGCAATGAAGTAGTGTAAGTATTGATTGTGCCATTGTCAGCTACTTCAAATTCTATATCCATCTTGTTGTTGTCCAAAGACTGAGGGAATACTATGAACTCACAGGTACAGGTGACATCGTTTTTCAAACTTTTATTATCCACATCGGATTCATAAATTCCTCTATCTCCAGAGACTGTAACTTCACCAGTTAGTGTATTAATAGAACCTGTCTTATAGATACCCTTTAATTTTAATTTATTTTTAAGGATTGCATTATTTGCATTAATGCCCTTGCCAGCCCTGAAAGTCAACCGTATCATACTCATGCAATGCTTGAATTGGTTGTCACCAGTAAATTGCACCTGTGGGGAAGACTTGGTGGCGGTTGCATCTCTTGCAAAGAGAAAATCTGCTGGGCATGGTTCGCCTTCCTTTACCTCTGCCATATTCCAATTATTTACAATGCCGTTACCATCAACATTTTCTTGATATGGATAATAGGCACAGAATTGGACTTCTTCAGTTGCGCTTGCAAAATATATTGGATTGTCAGATGTGAAATTTCCGTCACCAGTAGTTGTATATTTCACATTGTCTCCTATTGTATAGCCAGTTGATGTGACATTTACGCCTATGGCATCGTTCTTAGACCAGGTGTTGCCAGTGGTGGCGCGTGTGGCGTTTTTAACAATGTCCGCCTGTACGGTAGCAGCAACAGGACCATTGTTGCCGATACCGTCTTCTTCGTTAGCGCAAGCTGCAAACAGCAATGCTGCGGCAGCGATGTATAAGAATCTAAATTTCTTCATATCTCTTGTTATTTAAGAGTTGTTATTGTGCTATATGTTCATTATCGTCTCCAGCCTTTATCCAAGGCTCAATGTTTCCAGAAATATCTACGGCAGAACGACTCAATTTTACTACTGTATAGTGGTATCTTTTGCCACTCTCAAGTTTTACAGGCATTGTCCATACGAAAGGAGCGTCGTAACCATTGTTGAGGTCAAACTCTATCACTCGGCTTGCTTCTTCTGTAGGGAGCAGGATTGCCTCATACAGCTTGCCAGCTTGGGTAGTTTTCATCTTGATGTCCGTAGGATTTCCTTCACCAGAGATAGTCCCATCCGCAAGATTGAAAGTGGCTTTGGTATTCTGACCTTTCACTGTCACAGTCATTTTCTTAAGGTCTTCTTGCGTGAGACCGTTACCTGGTTGAACTTCCAAAACAAGATTGCTTAACTTATGGTAGAACTTCAAGAATACCTGTGGCGTAGCTTTGTTGCAGCCTTCAGTCTTGGCATACATGAAGTCGATAGCTTCTTGTTTCCCTTGGTCTGTTACATCAAGTGCTACCTTGTAGTCATTGACAGTGGTCTGTGGATAGTAAGAATAGAAGTCCACATCTCCATCTATCGGGAAGAAAACAGTCTTACCTCCAGAAACAGGTGAAAAGCCTATACTTCCATTTGACTGATAGCAAACATTGTCAACACCCTCTTTGATTGCATCTACCGAGAGAGGCTGTTTGGTACCTGTCATGAAGATACCGATCATGTCACCATCAGCCCAGGCTAAACCGGCAGCACGGGTGTTTACGCTAATACCACCAGTAAACTGCACGGCTACCTTATCGTTCTGGGTAGAAGGTGCGGTGTCTTCTGTACTGCATGAAACCATTGCACCAGCCAAGAGTGCAAGGGCGAAAAACTTAGTCATCTTTTTCATCTTATAAATATTTTAAAAGTTATTATTATTTTATTTCTACTTCATTGTTGAGGTTCGTCCAACCGTTGATGGTAGCTTCCAGATTCATCTTTGGCTGCATTTGGTTGTAGTTGAGTCGCAACTCATACTTTCCTCCAACCTTCATCGCAGGAGCGGTGATGTCATACTCTTGCAAGGTCCCGTTAGGCAGCAAGAGGCGGAGATAAACATGAGAGGCGGGGCTTCCCTGTATGGTCGGCATCAGCCGGATGACTTCTGATTGCAAAGTTGACTCAGTAGCCAAGATAGTAGGCATTTCCACTTCCGTTGGATCTATGCTCGGCAATCCATATTCTCCATCACTATTCTTCTGTGTAGGGAACAGACACCAGGCTGCATCTAATGCCTTGCCACTCATCTCAGTGCCTTTCGGTACATTCTCTATGATGATGGTCAGTTCGGCAAGCACGCTTTTGACAGGATTCTGTACCACATAGCTGCCTTCCTTGTTGTCTATCCTTACATCGGCAACTCCGAAATAGGCATTATGGTTCACATCCTTAGGATTGGTCAAGCCTATCTGGATATTGTTCCAATTAGTCAAAGCCCTGGTCTGGTCAGTGGTGAAGAATGGCTCTATGAGATTGGTAATAGCCAATATCTGATAATGCCCTTCAGGAAGAGCGAAGCGTTGGCTTGCCACCTCCTGCGCACTGCCATAATGTTTTTCCT
>CAVBFV010000203.1:0-5829 GCA_963594575.1 Lachnospiraceae bacterium
TACGTAATTGGTGACGATTGTATCGCTTGCGGTACATGTATTGATGAGTGTCCATCAGGTGCAATCTCTGAGGGCGATAAGTATTCAATCAACCCAGACCTCTGCACAGAGTGTGGTACTTGTGCTGATGTTTGCCCTAACGAGGCAATCAGTCTTCCTTAATCTTTAAGGATAGATACTTTTAGTTACATAAAACATTGAGAGCGGTTCCCTTGGGAATCGCTCTTTTCGTATTCTATTGTTTGAAGATTAGTTCTTCCTTATATCCTTTTATTTGCTCATAGTATAAATCATAGAAATGAAAAGGGGATTGCATCAATAACTGATGCAATCCCCAATATGTTGTAGTTAATGTTATGCTTATTCACCTGGCTTGAGACCAGCCTTCTGGTAAGCATCGTTAGCCAACTTGTTCTGTGGATCAAGCTTCAGAAGCTTATCCCAGTATGGCTTAGCTGTATCGAAGTCCTGCTTGTCGTAGGTATAGATGAAGCCCATATACTGGTAAGATGTCTTCAGGTAGCTGAGCTCATCCTCATCACACTGCTTAGCTTCCAATTCATTGATTACTTCTGTATAAGCAGCAATAGCCTTGTCGTCCAACTCGTTCTGGAAAGCTGTGTTACCCTCCTGGAGCTTAGCGAATGGCTTCAATGTAGGATACTTCTCTGCCAACTTAGCGTATACGCCGATAGCCTTCTCGATGTTCTCAACCTTCTTGGCTGGATCTTTCTTAGCCTTGTTTACATAGATTTCAGCAAGCTTCATGAAGTCTGTAGGAGCTGCATTTGGATTCTTATCCATGTACTGCTGGTTGTACTCCAAAGCCTTGTCTTCATCACCCAATTCCTTGTAAGCCTCAGAGATATACTGCAATGGCTTAGGATCGTCTGCCTTCATCTCCAATGCCTTCTGGTACTGAGCAATAGCCTCATTATACTGCTTGTTGCCAGCCAAAGCCAAACCATAATAAGCAACGATACTAGCATTCTTCTTGATAGAATCGGTATTCATTACGATGTTTGCATGCTGGAGAGCAGATTCAAAGTTCTTTACGTCAACAGCTGCGCGCATGGCCAAAACCTGCATAGCTGCATCCTTAGGGAACTTCTGGATACCAGTTTCGCAAAGGCTTAAACTTTCTTCCTTCTTACCAACGATATAAGCTGTGAAAGCATATTCGTACTGAGCATACTCTTCGAGTGTATTTGGCTTAGCCTTAGAGAAATACTCATAAGCCTTCTCGTAGTTGCCTGCGCTGAAGAAGTTGTGACCTGCTTCTGCCTCGATAGGGTAGTTAGGGTTGATTTCTCTCAGCTTGTTCAATGCTTCAGCACTAGCCTGTGGGTCAATCTTACGGTAAACGTTAGAATAGCTGATGTATCCCTGAGGATTCTTAGGATCCATAGTCATACACTGACCATACCAGGTAGCAGCCTCACCACCATTGTCCTGCATTGCATAGATGTCGCCTTTCAGAATGTAAGCGTCACCATAGTTCTTGAACTTAGCGATGACAGCATCAGCAACAGCATTAGCCTGATCATAGTTCTTGTTCATTGCAAGAAGGTTACCCAAAGCAACCAATGCCTTAGGATCCTTTTTAAACTCCTTCTGGTATTCCTTGATTTCCTTGGCAAAAGCCTTAGGATCAGCGTTACCAGCCTTCAATGTAGTCTCTATAGGCTTCAGCATGTCCTTATAGTTGACATCCTGTGCCATTGCAGGTGCTGCCAAACCCATGACGAGCAAACCTGCTACTAAATATTTAATTGCTTTCATAATTCTACTTTTTTATATGCGTCTCTTTCTTAGCGTTTTACATTAACAGTCTTTATAGTGATGTCACCTCTGTATGGAAGTAATCCGGTCTTGAACAGGATGAGCTGTCCTCTTGGACCTGAAATGTAGTTTGCAAAACTCCAAGGCAATGCCTTGTGAGGGTCAACTACAATAGCATATAATGTTCTAACGAACGGATATCTTCCATCCAGCAAGTATGCCTGATATGGTTGCCAACTGTTATATGGTGTTGCCACATCTTTGATGGATACTCGCATGACATGAATATTCTTCTTAAATGTAGTGTTGGTTGAATCACGGCGGTCGTTGAGCCAGTTAGATCCAATTACACCGATTGAGCCTGGGTTCTGATCCACATAGTCGATAACCTCTTTGCTGGTTTTTGCGGCCATGATTTTTGCCCCCATTTTAGCTCCGTGCAGCACAGAGTCTACAACGTAATTGGTTGTTGCAGAGCGGGTATTGTCGAAAATAACTTCGATGTCACCTCTCTTTGAACCTTTCACAATATCACTCCATTTAGTTGCCTCACCTGTAAGGATACGTTTGATATCTTTTACCGTAATACAAGTATCATTGTTCTGCTTGTTTACAATAAATGCCAATCCATCGTAACCGATAGGGAAAACAGAAGGAATAACATTGCTTTTCGATTTCAAGTAAGCTATTTCACTATCTTTCAAATTACGTGTAGTGAACAAGAGCGCTGTTTTGAAATCTTTAATCATCTGAAGTCCGGTGACTTCATCTGTATACTTCGGCTTGAGTTTAGCTTTTGGGAACTCATACTCAAACTGACTTCTTTCTTCGTCAATGATAGGACTCAAACTCTCGTCAGCCACAAATTCAATTGTGCCTGAAGTAGGAGTATCAGTTCTACCATCTTTGGCTTTCTTCTCGCCACATGACGAGAAGAAAGCCATTGATAGTACTGTTAATCCTATACCTAAAAAAATATAAGATGTTCTTTTCATTCTATTACTGCAATCTAAATACAACTGGTACAGTATACTTAACACGTACAGCAGAACCGTTTTGCTTACCTGGTTTCCACTTAGGCATGCTCTTAACGACACGCTGTGCTTCACGGTCAAGTGAAGGGTCTACGGAACGTGCAACTCTTACATCAGAGATAGAACCATCACGCTCTACCACGAATGATACGATAACACGACCCTGTACACCATTCTCCTGTGCAACGACAGGATACTTGATGTTGCTTGCAAGGTAAGACATGAGGGCGCCCTGTCCACCAGGGAATGAAGGCATCTCCTCTACAACGTCGAAGACCTTAGTAGCAACCTCAGGTTTTGGTGCTGGTGGTGGAGGTGGAGCTGCAACTGCAATATCATTTCTTACAGCTTCAACTGTACGGTCCTTCACACCTTCCTTGTCTTCAGCACCTACAGCTACCTTATCGTCCAGTTTATCCATCTGCTTAACCTGGTTTTCCTCTTTTACGAGTTCATCCTTCTTGATGACAGGTGCAGTAAACTTCTGAGTTTCGCGAGCCACAGGTATCTCCTTCTTAGGTTCAATCTTTGGCTTCACTGGCTCCTTCTTCTTTTCTTCCTTCTTAGCCTGCTGCTGGAGTTTAGCCAACTCCATAGCTTCCATATATGCCTGCTGTTCTTCGGCCTGTTTCTGTTCGATGACTTTCCAAGCCAAGAATCCACCCACGAGAGCTGCAGCAATGACCAAGATCAGAAGAGACTTGATGTTTCGACCGGAAGTACCCTTACGGAGCTGGTATGCACCATACTCCTTGTTCTTTCCGGCGAAAACCATTTCGACCCATTTAGGATCGTAAAGATCTATTTTTGCCATTTCTTTCTTGTTTAAAATTGTTTGTTACTCATCTTACATCTTAACGTTTCTTGACTTGAGAAGTTTCTCGTCGTCTGCGTTAATCTTATCGATGACGTAAGTACCAATGTTTGAAATCTGCATTTCGTCGAGAGCGTCAACCATATTCTTGTAAGAAGCGTTGTCGGTAGGCTTGATGACGATAGTAAGAGTAGGAATCTTTCCGTCCTTCAAGTTACCAGCCTTCAAATCGCTCAACTTCTTCTGATAGATGCTATCAGGATACTGCTTAGGATTCTTCTGACGATCCATGTTCAACTCCTTAACAGCGAGCGAAATTCTTTCTACTGGTCTTGTACCATTCTCTGTAGCATGCTCTCTCAAGACCTTACGGATACCCTGGCTGCCCCATGTAGTTTCCTTGATCCATGTAGGATCATTGTAATTAGGGATACCAGCACCGTAGTAAATCTTGTTGTCTGCTGTTACATAGAGGGTAACAGTCTCAGAAGCTTTCGCCTCGTTCCTCTTGTCCTCTGGTTGGTTGTCATCATTACTAGGCATTGTCAGCTCCATAGTCTGAGGTTTGCTCAAAGATGTACACAGCATGAAGAACGTGATAAGAAGCATGAGCATATCCACCATTGGCGTAAAGTCAACGCGGACATTCATTTTCTTTTGTTTGCTTTCTTTCTTAGCCATTTATTCGTCCCCCTGTTGTTTTAACTGTGTAATCATATAGTAATGACTCTCGTCCATATCCTGGAGTTCGTTCATCACTCTCTTAACGGTCTTGTAAGGAGTAGAAGCATCTGCCTTGAGGGCAATCTTGATGTCTTCGTTTACGTTACGAGCTGCGTCAACCCACTGCTGGAACTCGCTCATACCACCCTTAATACTGTCGAGAGGAATACCCTTAGTCTGGAGATACTGTGGACGCTTTGCAGCGTTCATAGACAAATAAGTGCTCATGTCACTCATAGAAACACCGAATGTACCTTCGCTCTTGAATGTTTCAATCTGCTTAGGACTCAATGATACGCCGAAGTTGCTTGTCATTGTGCTCAGTGTTGCTCCCAACTGATCGGTATTATCAATACTCATAAATACTTGGCCCTCGCCGGTTGGATTACCGGCCTTGTCCTTTTCAGGACTAACCAAGATGGTCAAGACGCCGTTTTCTGGCACCTTAATCTCAGACACAGATCCTGGAGTGTTTACCTTTACAGGCTCATTCTTTACGAAAGTAGAGGTGAGCATGAAGAAGGTAAGCAACAGGGTCATAACGTCTGACATAGGCGTCATGTCGATCCAGACGTCACTCTTCTTAATTTTTACTTTACCCATAGCGATAAAATTTTAAAGGGTTAGCAAAAATTAAGCCTCTTCTGCGTGGTTAGCTTCGTATGTCTGAGCAATTGAGTAACCTACCTCGTCGAGTGCGTATGTCAACTTATCTACCTTGTTGGTGAATGTGTTGTAAGATACAACGGCACACCATGATGTCAAGATACCGAATGCGGTGTTGATCAACGCCTCAGAAATACCTACAGAAAGTGCTGCTGAGTCAGCGCCACCACCTTCACCCATGGCCTGGAATGACTTGATCATACCGGTTACAGTACCGAGAAGACCTGTCAAAGTACCAAGTGTTACGATTGTAGCGATGATAGGCAAGTTCATTGTCAAAGTTGGCATCTCCAACTGAGTTGCCTCCTCGTGAGCCTGCTGAATCTTAGCTACCTTCTGAGCCTTCTTCAAAGATGCGTTAGCACCAGACTCCATAGACTTGTAAGCGTTCAAAGAAGCCATAACAACGTTAGCTACTGTACCGCGCTGCTTGTTGCAGAGCTGCTCAGCCTTAGCGAAATCGTTAGCGTTCAAAGCTGCCTTGATGTTTGCAACGAACTTAGGAAGAGCACCTTTACCAGTAGCGGTCTTGAGGGCCATCCAACGCTCGATAGTCATTGCCAATACGGTGAGCAACAATGTGTGAATTACAGGTACGATAACACCACCTTTGTAGATTGTACCCCAAATGTCTGCTGGGTGATCCTGTACACCTGGATCCTGGAAGTGCATGTCGTTACCGAACCATGTGAAGAACAATGTGAATGCGATGATAGCACATACCACGATGATCCAGAATGCGCCTCTTACTCCCTGAAAGCCCTCAGACTTCTTAGCTGGGGCTGCTTGTTTTGTAGTTGCCATAATTTT
>CAVBFV010000204.1:0-5815 GCA_963594575.1 Lachnospiraceae bacterium
ACTATAACAAGTGGCGCATCTGCAAGGATGCCATCAAGAAGGGTGAGGAGTTGAAGCTTCCGGTTTATAAGTTCCTGGAGGGTCCGCTGGTAGAGAAGTTCGGCAAGGAATGGTATGATGAGCTTTGTGAAGTGGCAGAGCAAGTGCTTGCCGAATTGGAAGACTAAATTCAGTTAGAGACTTTGGAAGATAATAGTTCCGAAGTCTTTTTTGTTTTATAAAAAAAGAGATTTCGAAACGCTGTTGAGCTTATTCCGAAATCTCTAATCCTTCTATATTTGTGATATTACTTCTTCTGAAGCCTTTATCCCAAGTTATCACGAAATCTTTTTGATGCTCAGCATGGAAACGGTAATAGGCTTGCTCGTCCATTTCGCCACTGCATACATATTGGTTTCCGTTAATATGAAGTGTTGTTCCTTTGCTGGCATTGCGTATCGTAAGCCTGATGGTTCCGCGGAACGGACGTCCGAAGTCTATACGGCATCCTTGATGATCAAATTCCTCCTGGTATGGTTCTAATACCATTTGAAGCTTGTTCTGGGTGAGGTATGGCAGCTGGTCAACAAAGATATAGTTTGTTGAATCTTTGAAAGCACCTGTCGGATGAACCCATCCTGAAGATTGGTATTCAGCCGATTTCCACTCAGTAGTGTATATTCTATTGTCAAAGTGTTCTTTTTCGTTGTAACTGCAGCCTTTCAGTGGTTTGCACCACCATGTTTTGTCTGCTTTATGATAAAAAGGAACTGAGTCTGTATACCAGCCATGGAATTCCAATGACAGTTGTTTGCTTTTGCTTCTTGTTCTTCCTGGTGCATACCAGACTGCGATGATATTCTCGCCCTTTTTCAGATATCTGGAGATATCTATAGATTGCATCAGAAGGATGCTGTCTTTGGCTCCTTCGTTGAAAATGCTTGGCGTAACATTTCTTTCGTTGATGTATAGGCGGGTATTTCCTCCACTTGCCATGCTTATCTCAGCCTTTAAAGGCTTTTGGTCAAGATGATAGATTTTCCTGTATAATATCTCAGAAGAATCGTTGGGGAATGGGTATGATACCCAATGGGTACCGAATTCCTGTGCATAGGAATTCAGTACCCAGAGAGTTGTAAAGATGAGAATTGTAAAATATCTCATAGATGATTATTTGTCTATTTTATGAGTTTTGTTTCGCCAGCCTTGAAATTTAATGCTTTCTGCTTACCATTATACATGACGGTCAGGTTTCCGGCATTCTTGCTGGTGATGGAAGCTTTGCTGATCTTTCCTCCGTTCCATACGAGATTAATCTCGTAGTTTCCTCGCGCTTTGATACCCTTAATTTCGCCTGCAGGCCATTCTTTAGGTAGAGCAGGAAGAAGATGCATAGTCTCGCCATCGCATTGCATCAGCATCTCGCATACGCCTGCTGTGCCTCCGAAGTTGCCATCTATCTGGAAAGGTGGATGGGCATCAAAGAGGTTAGGGTAGGTGCCACCGCTGCGGTGTTTGCTGTCCTTGTAGACTTCTGGGCTTACGTAGGTGAGCAGCTTGCGGTATATCTGATAAGCTTTGTCGGCACGATGCAGACGAGCCCAGAGGTTGATTCTCCAGCCTGTACTCCAACCGGTGGAATTATCGCCCTTGATTTCCAGGGTCTTGGTTGCGGCAGCAGCAAGTTCCGGAGTCTTGTTTACCGAAATCTGATGGAATGGATAGAGCCCCAGCAGGTGTGACTGGTGGCGATGATGCCAATCCTGGTCTTCCCAATCGTGGTACCACTCCATCAGATTGCCCCGCTTACCGATATGGTAAGGGCGCAGGCGATTGAGGGCTGATTGCAACTGCTGCTGGTAATCGTTGTCGATGCCCAGGGCTTTTGCTCCCTTGATGGTATTCTTGAAGAGCTCGCGGATGATGGCGAGGTCGGCGGTTCCGCCATAGAAACTGCTGCCACGGTAGCCCTTATCGGTGATGTAATCTGCCTCTGGCGATGTGCATGGAGCAGTAATCAGCTCGTTTGGATTGTGTGGATTCGGGATGAGCCACGCAAGCAGGAAGTCGGCAGCCCCCTTCATCAACGGATAGGCTGTATTGCGAAGATATTCGGTATCGCGGGTATAGTCATAGTGATCCCAAAGGGTTTCTACAAGCCAGGCTCCACCCATAGCCCAGTTGCTCCATTGCGGACTTTCGTTTCCGGTTCCTACAGGATTGGTCATTGCCCAGGCATCAGTGTTGTGTCCAGCGCACCATCCCTTATCGATACCATAGAAGTGCTGGGCATTGTGGTGACCTGTCACAGCCATACCCTCTACCAATCCGTCTACTGGGGCTACCAATTCTGAGAGGTTCGCAACTTCTGCCGGCCAGTAATTTTCTTCCAGGTTGATGTTGATGGTATAGTTGCCGCGCCATGGCGAACGGAGGGCTGGTGCCCAGAGTCCCTGCAGGTTGGCAGGCACTCCCTTGGTTCTACTGCTGCTGATGAGCAGGTATCTGCCATACTGGAAATAGAGCTGTTCCAGATAAGGGTTGCTCTCGTGGTTGTCGCTGTAGGCGAGCAACTGTTTGTCGGTAGGGCGGGTGGCATCAAACTTGGCTCCTTTCAGGTTCAAACTTACTCTATCAAAGAGTTTCTTGTAGTCGGCGATGTGACGCTGTTTGAATTCTTCGTAAGTGAAGTTGGCAAGGTGCCAGGCTTCATCGGTTACGTTCTCGATGTATGGAGCTCCTTCCTTCACAGGATGCTTGTCGAATCCGTTGTAACTTGTTTCGTTTACGAGATAGATGATAGCCTCGCTCACATCCTTCAGATGGAGTACAGAATCGCTTGCCCACACTTTTCCGTCGGTGTTCTTCACCTGAAGCATGGCACAGTAATGCGTACTGTTGGCTTCATCGCCGAGAACATGTCCCGTCATGGTGAGCTGTCCTCTGGATGCTTTTACCTGATGGGGAATGAGGGAAGTGAGTGAGATGTCGCTGTTGATGGATCTCTTCTGGGAGGCACTCAGCTTGATGGCAATCATCTTGTCGGGATGAGAAGCAAAATACTCTTTGGTGTATTGGATGCCGTTGCGCCTGTAATGAACAGTAGCCAGGGAGTTGTCGAGGCTCAGTTCGCGGTAATAATCCGTAAACTCGCCCTGGTTGCAGTCTTTGATATTGATCATGCCCAGTGGCTGATAGAACTCCGAGTTATGGCCTTGCACATAGTGTTGCAGGGAATCGGCGGTCTTGTAATCCTCCTTGAACAGCGCCTCTCTGATTTTCGGAATCCACTTGTAGGCTTCGCCACCTTCGTTGGGATTCACAGGCACGCCCGTCCAAAGGGTGATGTCGTTGAGCTGGATAGAGTCATTATTGGCTCCACCATAAACCAGCGCACCCAGTTTGCCATTGCCTAATGGCAGTGACTCTTCGAAGGCGTATGCAGGCTTGTTGTACCACAACTTGTTGGGTTGCAGCTCTTTACTTACTGTTGTTGCCTGGCAGTTCCACGTAATAGAGGCAGCTAACGCAATCGTAAAAAATATATGCTTCATAAAGATGGTATTGTTGGTTTTTAAATTCGATGCCCGAAAACGAAGTCGGAAGGTGATGCTCATTGGATGAGGCTATCCAAAAAAGGGGGAAGACTCTCGCTGAGTCTACCCCCAATATGTTCGTGTTAACTTTAAGCGTCGATATTGGCGTAAGTAGCATTCTGTTCGATGAACTCGCGGCGTGGTTCTACGTCGTCGCCCATCAGCATAGAGAAGATCTCGTCTGCCTGAGCTGCATTCTCAATGGTCACCTGCTTGAGCAAGCGTGTGGATGGGTCCATGGTGGTTTCCCAAAGCTGCTCTGGGTTCATCTCACCCAAACCTTTGTATCGCTGGGTGTGGATGTTCTTGTCTTCTAATCCATCTCCATACTTGTCGATGAATGCCTGGCGCTGCTGCTCTGTATAGCAGTATTCGCTTACCTTGCTGCGATAAGTACACTTGTAGAGTGGTGGGGTAGCGATATACAGATGGCCTTCTTCGATAACCTTTGGCATGAAACGATAGAAGAGTGTCATAATCAATGTGTCGATGTGAGAACCATCGACGTCGGCATCGGTCATGATGATAATCTTGTCGTAACGCAACTTGTCGGTATTAGCCTCCTTGCTGTCTTCGCCATCTACACCGAAGCGGACACCGATACTTTGGATGATGTTCATGACAGACTCAGCTTCGAATACCTTGTGCCACTGTACCTTTTCTACATTCAGAATCTTACCACGCAATGGGAGAATAGCCTGACGGAAACGGTCGCGACCCTGCTTGGCAGAACCACCGGCGGAATCACCCTCGACGAGGAAGATCTCGCATTCTTTAGGATCCTTCATTGAGCAATCGGCAAGTTTACCAGGAAGACCACCACCTGTCATGAAGTTCTTGCGCTGAACGCTCTCACGTGCCTTGCGGGCAGCGATACGTGCTGTAGCAGCCAGAACAACCTTTTCGCAGATTCGCTTTGCCTCGTCTGGATGTTCTTCCAGATAATCAGACAAAGCCTCGTTTACAGCCTGCTGAACGGCACCTTGTACCTCGCTGTTACCGAGCTTGGTCTTGGTCTGTCCCTCAAACTGAGGTTCAGCTACCTTGATGGAGATAACGGCAGTAAGACCCTCGCGGAAGTCTTCTGGTGCAATCTCTACCTTTGCCTTCTCAATCTGCTTAGAGATGGTTGGGTCAGCTTCTGCGTAAGCCTTCAAGGTGCGGGTCAACGCCATACGGAAACCAGTCAGGTGGGTACCACCCTCAATGGTGTTGATGTTATTGACGTATGAGTGGATATTCTCAGAGTAATCTGTGTTGTACATCACAGCAATCTCGATAGGAATACCCTGCTTTTCTGTCTTCAGATAGATAACATCATCGAAGAGATGAGTGCGGTGACGGTCTACGTAACGGACGAATTCCTTCAAACCATCCTTAGCGTGGAAAACCTGCTCCTTGGTCTTGCCTTCCTCGTCAGGGCGCAAATCTCTCAAGGTAATCTTGATACCTGCATTGAGGAATGCCAACTCGCGCATACGGTTGGCAATGATGTCCCACTTATAGACAGTGTGGGTAAAGATGGTTGGATCTGGCCAGAACTGCTGGCGTGTACCGCGCTTGTTGGTTTCACCTACCACCTTAACCGGATAGAGAGGCTTACCCTTCTCATATTCCTGCTGGTAGATTTTGCCGCCACGGAACACCTGTGACAACATGTGGGTAGAAAGTGCATTCACACAACTTACACCCACACCATGTAAACCGCCAGATACCTTGTAAGAACCCTTGTCAAACTTACCACCTGCGTGAAGCACGGTCATAACGACTTCGAGGGCTGACTTATGTAGTTTCTCGTGCATATCCACAGGGATACCACGACCATTATCTTCTACGGTGATAGAGTTGTCTTCGTTGATGGTAACTTCGATGTCGGTACAGTAACCCGCCATTGCTTCGTCAATAGAGTTGTCTACAGTTTCGTTTACCAAGTGATGAAGACCCTTTTCGGAGATGTCACCAATATACATCGCCGGACGTTTGCGAACAGCTTCCAGGCCTTCCAGAACCTGAATGTTACTCGCAGAGTAATTATTTGCGTTGTTTTGATTTTCTGCCATTTTAGTATTGTCTTATTTCCGTGCAAAGATACTAAAAAAAGCTGAGAAACAGGAACTTTTGTTTGTGAAAAATCACCAAAAAGTGAAGAAAAAACGTAGAATGTGAACTTTAGCGGCAAAAGTGTCTTGATTCCTAAGACATAGCCAAATTTTTGAGCAACTTTTTATGTTAATAAATAC
>CAVBFV010000205.1:0-5804 GCA_963594575.1 Lachnospiraceae bacterium
AGCGCATGTTCTTCTTCTGGTACAAGCCTGAAGAGCGCCGCGCCATCGAGAGTGAACTTCGCCGCATAGGCAGAGCCGACCTCATCGATAAACTCTACGACAGGAAGAGCATGGGTGGCAGTTTCAAGGGCAAGAAGACTCATTATGACGACAAGGCGATTGGTTCTACCTACGATAATCCGGGTGTAGGAAAAGGTGCTAAAGGAAAGCGTGGAGCTGGCAGGAACGCATCTGAGCCGAATGCAGGAAAAAGCCGTGGCAGAAATATTTCTGACCGCTTTGCCCCAAAGGGATATGGCAATGTGGGTTGCTATGATGAGGAGAAATACCTGAATAACGGAAAATCTCTAAAATCAGGTAAGCCTTCGAATGCCAACATCCGTGATGCCGTAGCAGCGGCCAGAGCCGAGCTGAGAAATCAGAAAGAACAGGGTGCCGGCTTCTTCAAGGACAAGAAGAAAAAGAGTTTCAACCCTAATTTCGACAACGACAACCATAACCGCAAGAACCGCTACAACAGCGGGGATAAGAACGAACGCGGCGGTCGTGGAAATCAAGGAAGAAATGAAGGTAGAGGCAGAAGAAGATAAAACAATCGCCGGTTATCTCTGAAATGAGGTAACCGGCGATTTCCATATTATATACTTAACTTTCCCAAAATAATTTAGTACTGTCTCAAAGCACCGAGTAATTCAGCATTCTCGCTCTTGTTTCCTATCGTAATTCTCAGGCAGTTGCCGCACAACTGAACCTTGTTGCGGTTTCTTACGATAATGCCTTGCACAACCAGATAATTGTAGATGGCGTTGGCGTCGGTCATTTTTGCCAGGAAGAAGTTCGCATCAGTAGGATAAACCTTCTCGCAGATAGGCAAATCCAGGAAAGCAGTCATTACCTTAGAACGCTCCTGCAGGATATTCTTCACCCACTCGTCAACCTTCAGCGGATTCTTCATCACCTCCAACGCATGCTCCTGAGTAAGCAGATTGACGTTATAAGGATATTTCACCTTATTAAATATGTCAACAATCTCACGGCTCGCAAAGGCCATTCCCAGACGGAGAGCAGCACAGCCCCATGCCTTGCTCATGGTGTTGAGCACAATCATGTTAGGAAATCTGTCGAGCACGCTACGGAATGTGCGCTCTGAAGAGAAGTCGCTGTAGGCTTCGTCGATGATGACAATACCCTGGAACTTCTGCAGAACCTCTACGATTGCCTCGCGGTTGATGTGATTTCCCGTAGGATTGTTCGGACTGCAAATCCAGATTACCTTTGTCTGTTCATCGCAGGCTGCCAGGAGTTTTCCGGCAGAAATCTGATAATTTTCATCAAGCAATACAGAACGATATTCCACATCGTTGATGTCTGCGCATACTTCATACATTCCGTAAGTAGGTGCAATCGCCACTACATTATCCTTGCCCGGGCGGCAGAATACACGGTAAACCAAATCGATGGCCTCGTCAGAACCGTTGCCCAGGAAGATTTTCTCTTCAGCCACACCCTTAATCTTGCTGATCTGCTTCTTCAGTTCAACCTGCAGCGGATCAGGATAGCGATTGTAAGGATCATTATATGGATTTTCGTTGGCGTCGAGGAATACGCGGGCATTTCTGCCTGCAAACTCCGTACGGGCGCAACTGTAAGGTGCCAGATTCCAGATGTTCTCTCGGCACAAATCTTTCAATTCTTTCATTTTTCTTTCAAAAGCTATTAAGAAGTATCTTTACAACTTCCAGTTTCACCCTATTATTTCAAACTGTTCACTCTCAGTCTCATCGCGTTGGCATGAGCTTCAAGCTGCTCATTTTCTGCCATGGTCACTACAGCATTTCCGATGTTACGAATACCTTCTTCTGTAAGATGCTGGAAGGTGATTTTGCGATGATAACTGTCCAGGTTCACTCCGTTGTAAGCCAAAGCATAACCATGGGTTGGAAGAGTATGGTTCGTGCCGCTAGCATAGTCGCCTGCACTTTCGCACGCATAGTTGCCGAGGAATACACTACCTGCATTCACTACCTTTTCTGCCAGCTGCTCATAATCGACTGTGGCGATAATCAGATGCTCCGGCGCATAGGTATTGCAAAGGTCGATAGCCTCCTCTTCGGTCTTCACAAGGATAAACTTAGAGTTATCTAACGAGGTCTGTGCCATTTCCTTACGAGGCAATCGCTCAAGTTGTACTTCAACTTCATTCTTTACATCATCCAATACCTTTTCTGATGTAGTAATGAAGAAAACCTGAGAGTCGAAGCCATGCTCAGCCTGCGACAACAGGTCGGCAGCAGCAAACACAGGGTTGGCAGTTTCATCGGCGATAAGGCAAACTTCAGACGGACCGGCAGGCATGTCGATAGCCACATCATGCAGGGAAACCTGCTGTTTGGCAGCCATGACAAACTGGTTGCCCGGACCGAAAATCTTATAAACCTTAGGCACGCTCTCCGTACCGTAAGCCATGGCTCCGATAGCCTGAACGCCACCCGCCTTAAAGATCTTGCTCACGCCCGCAATCTTAGCCGCCATGAGGATAGCCGGGTTCACCTTGCCCTCTTTATTAGGAGGAGTACAGAGTACTATTTCTTTACATCCCGCAATCTTGGCAGGAGTTGCCAGCATCAGAACGGTACTAAAGAGAGGAGCAGTACCACCCGGGATATACAATCCCACCTTCTCAATAGCCACACTCTTCTGCCAGCAGGTAACACCCGGACAAGTCTCAACCTTTACACCTTCAAACTTCTGGCTATGATGGAATGCGGCAATGTTATGATGGGCGAGGTGCAAAGCGTCTTTCAGTTCTTGAGAAACCAATTTCTCTGCCTCTTCGATTTCAGCTTCAGTCACAGCCAAAGAATCGAGATGGGCATGATCAAACTTCTCCTCGTAACGCTTCACGGCTTCGTCGCCATGGTTTTTCACATCGTCGAGTACACCTTGTACGGTCGCATTCAGCTGCGAAACATCCAGGTGTGGGCGTTTTACAATCTCGCTCCATTCCTCCTTTGCAGGATACTTTATTACCTTCATTCCTATTATTAATATTTAATTATTCATGTTTAATGTTTAGTTTTTAACGCATAATGTCTCTAAATAAACATTACACATAAAACACTACACATTATTACAATATCATCTTTTCGATTGGTGTTACCAGGATGCCCTGTGCACCGAGTTCCTTCAACTTGCCTATGATTTCCCAGAAACGCTTCTCGTCGAGCACGGTGTGGATAGAGCACCATTCCTCATCAGCCAATGGGATAATCGTAGGACTCTTGATGCCTGGCAATACTTCTGTAATCTCCTGAATCTTTTCCTTAGGAGCATTCATCATCACGTACTTCTTGTCCTGTGCAGAACGTACAGCCTCGAAGCGGAACAGCATCTCGTTCAGAATCTCATGCTTCTCCTCGTCCATGTTCCAGTTGCCGATGAGCAGAGCCTCGCTCTTCATCACCACCTCTACCTCAGCAAGATTGTTGCTGACCAGAGTAGAACCAGAACTTACAATATCGAAAATACCATCTGCCAAACCGATGCCCGGACTGATTTCTACAGAACCCGTAATGACATGGATGTCGGCATTGATATTGTTCTTCTTCATAAACTTGCGCAGGATGTTAGGGTAAGAAGTAGCAATCTTCTTGCCGTTGAACCATTGCAATCCCGGATAATCAATCTTCTTAGGAATGGCGAGGCTCAGGCGGCACTTGCTGAAACCCAGACGGTCGATAATCTGCGCATTCTCTCCACGCTCTACAAACTCGTTCTCGCCTACGATTCCGATATCTGCCACACCAGAGGCTACGCTCTGAGGAATATCATCATCACGAAGGTAGAGAACCTCGAGAGGAAAGTTGCTTGACTGCACCAAGAGGGTGCGTTTAGAGGCGCTTACTTTGATGTCAGCCTCTTCTAAAAGATTCATGGTGTCGTCGAAAAGACGACCCTTACTTTGTACTGCTATTCGTAACATATTTCTATATTTTGTTTGAAAAACATTGCAAAAGTACATATTTTTATTAGAATAAACAAATAATTTCTCACTTATGTGCAAAATATTTCGTACTTTTGCAGTTGAAATGAAGAATAAAGGATATTTATACGCATTATATGCACTATTTTTGCTCGCTGCCTGTGCCGACAAGAAACCGCAGCAGGAGCTTACGCCATGGGGAACTCCCGTAGGCGAGATGGAGTATGCGGATAACTCTGATGGGGCTGATGGCGATGAAAAGAAACCTGCTTCAACCAACAAAGGGCTTTCGCTCGAAGATATTCAGGCCAATGGTGAGCTCATCATGCTTACCGTTAACGGTCCTACTACCTATTATGATTATCACAGCCACGGAATGGGACTTCAATATCTGCTCTGCGAGAAGTTTGCCCAGCAGATTGGCGTGTCGTTACGTGTAGAAGAATGTAAGGATACGGCTGAAATGGTGCGCAAGTTGGAGAAGGGAGAAGGCGATGTGATTGCCGTGCCCCTTCCCCGAAAACAGACCAGAGGCAACCTGCTGTTCTGTGGAGTTACGCCCGACAGCACCCGAACCCAATGGGCTGTGCAGAACGGCAACAAGAGTCTTGCCGACACCTTGAACGGCTGGTTTAAACCCAAGCTGATTGCTCAGGTCAAGCAGGAAGAATCGTGGCTGCTTTCTTCAGCCAGCGTGCGTCGCCACGTTTATTCACCATTCCTGAACCGTTCCAAGGGTGTTATTTCACGCTACGACCACCTCTTCCAGCGCTATAGTGGAACGGCTCGCATGGATTGGCGCCTGATGGCTGCCCAATGTTATCAGGAGAGTTGTTTCGACCCGAATGCGAAGTCATGGGCTGGAGCATGCGGACTGATGCAGATTATGCCAAGCACGGCTGCCCATCTGGGGTTGCCTATGAGTATGATTCATGAACCAGAGGCGAATGTGGCTGCGGCAGCCAGATATATGGCGGAACTGCAAGGCCATTTTGCAGATGTAGGCGACCCGTTCCAGCGCATGCTTTTTGCCCTGGCATCTTATAATGGTGGCTATTTCCACATCAGAGATGCAATGGCGCTGGCTCGCAAACATGGTCAGAATCCGCACAACTGGGGCGTGATTCGCGGTTATATTCTGCGCCTTTCGCAACCGGCTTATTACACAGACCCGGTGGTGAAATATGGTTACATGCGAGGCACGGAGACGGTAGATTATGTGGATAGAATCAGAGCTCGCTGGGGTGAATACAGCGGTGGTTCGGGCTTCCATGAGAGTCTTAGAGGCAGCGGTATGGGCAGCGGTTCCTTCCATGGAGCTCCTATGAAATCAAAGCGCCATTACCAGAATAAGTACCATATATAATAGATAGGTGTTCAAGTTTCGCAAGTTCAGGAGTTAAAGAAGTTAAAGGAGTTATCGCTCCCTACGGTCGCTGAGGAGTTAAGACAATAGTCTTTTTGGCGTAGTTTTTAAGCAGAAAGACATACGTCTTAACTCCTTAACTTCCTTAACTCCTTTAACTTCCTGATATGCGAAAGTTCAGTCTTTACATTTTTGTCATGTGGTAACCCAGCATTTTTAATTCTACAGCTATTCCCATGAGGAACATCTGGTGGAGGGCAGCAACAAAACCACGGAAGGCCTCCTCACTTCCAGGCTGCAGATTCAGATGAATCAGCTTGCTGTAAGAACGCGAAGCACATTCTGCCACCACATTCGTCACAGCCTTATGCGCTTCCCCGTTCAGCAGCAGAACCTTTTCGCAGATGTAATCATCCATGTGGTCGAAATCTATTCTGTCACGAAGATATTCATAAT
>CAVBFV010000206.1:0-5791 GCA_963594575.1 Lachnospiraceae bacterium
TTCCGAAGAGGAACCAAGGCAGAAAATAGAAGGCAAAACGGCGTGTCTTCTTCCAGGCTGCGAGTACAACCAGGAGGATAATCAGATAGATACTAAACACTTTTTTTCTATTGTTTTATGGATAGAACTTGAGTTTATTATTTATGAGCGTTCATCACGACATAACAATGCCAGATGCGCCAGAAAGCGGTGATGTTTGCCAGTACGGCAATGAGAATCATGCCGCCTGCCAGCCACCAGATATTGCCCGTAAAGCCGGTAATCATCGCTGTAACGGCGGTAACGACAACGCGCTCAGGACGCTGCATGAAACCTACCTTGCACTCAATATCCAAACCCTCGGCACGGGCACGGACGTAACTTACCATCACAGAACCTATCATCGCAGCAAAGGTTACTACGCTCATCCAGAACCAGGTCATATCGCCCTGCATACGCACGAAGATGAGGCAAATGCCAAAGAGGCTTACCAGTTCGCTGTAGCGGTCGAGTGTAGAATCCCAGAGTGCACCGAAGAGGCTGCTCTTGCCGCTCATACGTGCCAGTCGGCCATCCATCATATCGAAGAGACCGGCAGCGAGGATGATGAATCCACCCCATCCTACAGTAACCATGCAAGATGCATAATCAGCCTGCTCTGTTCCTAGCTTCCATGCCGCATCGAGGAAGAAACCGGCTGCCACGATATTGCCCAGGAATCCTACGAAGGTGACAATGTTAGGAGTAATACCTACTGCTATCATCCCCTTGATAAGTGGATTGATGATGGCATAGATAACTTTTTGTAAGAAATCTCTATAATTCATATTTTTATCTATTTATTTTATTGTCTGTTTAAGAAATGCCTGATAAGCTGGCTTAGATGATTCCTGTCGAAACCAGAATAATCTTGATGATGATTAATGAAACGGCTGCATAGAAGCCGCCCAGCAAATCATCAGCCATCACATAGAAGGCGCCCTGCCTGTTATCCAGTTTCTTAATGCCCAGCGGTTTCACCATATCAAAGAAACGGAAGAGGACAAGTGCCACCAATGCCCACCACCAGGCATCTTTCACCTCGCCCTGAGCCGTGAGCGGAGTCAGCAACGAGAGAGGAATCCACACGCCAGCCATCTCATCTATCACCACCCGGCTGGGATCCTCACCCCAATAAGGCTGCAACTGCGCCGTTGCCCAAGTGCCCAGAATGGTAGAAACAATGACAAGAAAGAAGGTGATGCTCTGCAGACTCTCGCCCGTAATACCGAGCCCGTAAGCCAGGGCAGCCCAGATGAGGGTTGCCAATACAGAGCCAGCCGTGCCCGGTCCCCAAGGCCAGAAGCCACTGCCGAAACCAGTGCCTATGATGACGGGCAGCAAAGGAGGCCGCTCGTCGGTAAGATTTCCCTTGTTATTCATTCGCTTGATATTTAATAAGCCCGCAGAAGGGCGTTTCTTCTTTAAATTTCAGTGTGCAAAATTACGCTAAAAAATTAAATTAACCAAATAGTTTTCTTAATTTTTCGGAATTTCATCATATATTGACAGATAATAAGGTGAAATAGAGCAATATGAAGGGGGTTTATACCACTCAGCCTTTCCCCGCGAAGAGCAGGAACAGGCTGCAGAGGGAACTGCATGGAAGCCTTTTTCTGAAAATCTCATAAAAAACTGAAATAATGAATAGATTTTTGCGTCTATTTACGAATAATGTTATAACTTTGCACCCTGAAAAGATTAAATCATGGGCAGAGAGCCCCTATATATAATAAGGTATAAAAATGAAAGGTATTAAAAAGTTGTATTTTACGGTCATACTTCTGATGATTTCTACGCTTCAGATGATGGCCCAGCAGAAGATAACAGGCCGCGTCATCGATGACGACGGTTTTGCCGTACCGTATGCAAGCGTGCAATACAAAGGACATAAAATCGCGGTTTCAAGCAACGGAGAAGGTAAGTTTACCATTGATAAGAAGCCGGGACTCATGCTCACCGTAAGCGCACTGAGCTACAAGAGCACATCGGTGAAGGTTGACGAAAAGACCAACTTCCTGGAAATCAAACTGAAAGACGATACGCACAAACTTACCGAAGTGGTGGTAAAATCGAAAAAAGGCCGCTACAAGCGTAAGGATAATCCTGCCGTAGAACTGATGCGGCGCGTGATTGCTGCCAAGAAAAAGAGCGATTTAAGCAACCACGACTATGTGCAATATGATAAGTATCAGAAGATTACGCTCGCGCTCAACGACCTGAAGAAAGAACAGCTCGAAAGCAAGTTCTTCCAGCGCCGCCAGTATCTCCTCGACCAGGTAGAAACCTCTCCGTACAACGGAAAGCTCACCCTGCCTGTCAGCATCGACGAGACGGTTTCACAGCATATTTACCGCAAAGATCCGAAGACCGAAAAGGACATCATCAAGGGTCAGCAGAGCAATGGAATCGGACAGGTAATCCAGACCGGAGAGATTCTCAACACCGCCCTGAAAGAGGTGTTCACCGATGTGGACATCTACGATGATTACGTGCGCCTGCTGCAGTATCCCTTCCCATCTCCTATCGGCAAGACTGCCATCAGCTTCTACCATTATTACATCGAAGATACGGTGTATGTGGAAAGAGACCTCTGCTACCATCTGCAGTTTATCCCTGCCAACAGCCAGGACTTCGGATTCAGAGGCGAACTCTATGTGCTTGCCGACAGCAGCCTGCACGTGAAGAAATGTAACCTCTACATGCCTCACAACAGCGATGTAAACTGGGTTACTGACATGAAGATTGAACAGGAGTACACCAAACTCGACAACGGCGAGTGGGTGCTCTCTAAAGACGATATGATAGCCGAGCTGCACGTCAACAAGCTCCTGCAGGACTTGCTGGTGGTGCGAAACACGCGAATCACCGATTATGCCTTCGATGCCTTGCCGAAGCAGCTCTTCAAGGGCAAGGCGAAGATCAGGCACGATATGGATGCGATGAACCGCGATGAGGCTTACTGGAACAAATACCGACAGGTAGACCTCACGAAGAGTGAATCGTCGATGGACAGCTTTATCCACCGCATGGAGAACTCCAAGGGATTCAAATACATCATCTTCGGTGTGAGAGCCCTGATGGAGAACTATGTGGAAGTGGCTCATACCAAGGGCAAGAAGGTGACGGTGAAAGACAGTCTGGGTGTTGAAAGAGACAGCATCATCAACGACCGCCGCAGCCTCTTCGACCTCGGACCTATCAACACGTTCCTCTCCAACAACTACGTAGACGGCGTGCGTCTGCGCCTGGCGGGCAGAACGATGGCAGCCCTCAACCCTCACTTCTTCTGGGATGGTTACGGCGCCTACGGTCTGAAAAGCAACAAGTGGTATTACGGTCATGTGCTCACCTATTCGTTCAACAAGAAGAAGAACAGTCCGTTCGAGTTCCCTATGCGCAAGCTTACCTTCGAGCTGGGGCATGATATTACATCTCCATCCGATGATAACCTGCTGCACAACAAGGACAACTTCTTCATGACCCTCCGTGCCACTACGCAGGACCAGATGTATCAGTATCACCGCCAGAAGGTGACCTTCACCTACGAAACCGACTGGGGTTTCCGCTTCGACACCAGCCTCCGCTGGCAGAGCAACCGCACCGTGGGCAATCTCCACTACTACAGAGTGAGCGACGGCGAGGAAATACGCAAGATACGCACCACAGAGGCGAGTGTAGGCTTAGATTACAACCCGGGTGTTACCTATGTCAACACCAAGCAGCAGCGACTGCCTATCAACCTCGACAGTCCTGAAATCTCGCTGCGCCACACCATGGGCTTAGACGGATTCATGGGCGGTCAGTATCAGAGCAACCTCACCACGCTGGGCATTTACAAGCGCCAGTGGCTGGGAAGTTTCGGTTATATGGATTTCAACATCGTGGGCAAGGCGCAGTGGAGCAAAGTGCCTTTCACCATGCTCATCCAGCCACCGGTCAACCTCTCTATCTTTGAGCAGGAGGCAACCATCAGCATGATGAAGGACTGGGAGTTCCTGAGCGACCGTCAGCTGTTCTGGTCAGTAGCCTGGGATATGAACGGCAAGCTGCTCAACCGCATTCCGCTCATCAAGAAGCTGAAGTGGCGTGAATATGTAGCCATCAAGGGTGTTTGGGGCGATTTGACCAGCAAGAACGACCCGAGCAAGAACCTCAATGATGACAAGCTCTTCAAGTTCCCTACCAACTCCTATACCTTTGGCAAGACGCCATACTGGGAGGTTGTAGCCGGCGTGCACAACATCTTCAAGTTCTTCGGAATCGATTATGTTCGCCGCCTCAACTATTACGACCATGCAAACATCTCAAAATGGGGCGTCCGTATGGGCTTCCTCATGACATTCTAATAAGAAAAAGATGCCTTGATGCAGTATTTTTGCTGCATCAAGGCTTTTACGCATATATATAAACAACTATAAGAGAGTAAGACAATGAAGATTCTATTAGCAGACAAACAGGACATCACAAGAGCCGGATTGAGCTATGTGATCAGCAAGATGGAGGGGTTGGCAACCCAGACCGTCGAAGACAAGGCAGACCTGATGCTTGCCTTAAGGGAGAATGAGGATACGGTCGTGATACTCGACTATACCCTTTTCGACATCAATGATGCTGCCGAATTACTGATTTTAAACCAGCGTTTCCCCTATACGCGCTGGCTTCTGTTCAGTGAGGATCTGAGCGCCGATTTCGTGAAGATTCTCATCGCCAGCAGTACGCAGTTCAGCGTGTTGCTGAAGGAGTGTTCGCTAATGGAAATCAAGGAGGCGATCCGTTTCTGTGTGGCAAGCAACCGTTTTGTCTGCCAGCGCATGATGGAGGTACTTCTGGCTCCGAAACAGGAGGAGCAGGAGAAAATCAACCTCACCAAGACCGAGACTGAGATTCTGAAAGACATAGCGCTGGGAATGACAACGAAAGAAATAGCCGAAAAGCGCTTTTCCAGCTTCCATACGGTCAATACCCACCGCAAGAACATATTCCGCAAACTGGGCGTAAACAACGTTCATGAGGCTACGAAATATGCGCTGAGAGCCGGTTTGGTTGATTCGGCAGAATACTATATTTAAGTTTAGTTTATAGTTGATAGTTGATAGTTTATAGGGCTTAGCCGTTCGCAAGGTTGCTGTAAACTATAAACTTTTAACTATAAACTATAGAAAAGCCCTATAAACTATTAACTATAAACTATTAACTTTTTCATTGGGGGGTTAACAGGGTTAACAGTTAACAGCCGATTTTTGCATGGTCCCCCTCGCGTACCTTATTATATAATAATATATATATACTTATTTTTATATAAGTGTGTGGAGGGGAGTATGCATTTTTGGGGTGTTAACTGTTAACCCTGTTAACCCCCACCTGTTTTTTCTCCCTTCTAAGCGCATCTTTTTATCGCGATAAGCGCCCTCTATTGAGACAGATAAGTGCCTTATATTAAGACAGATAAGAGGCTTAAATGATGACCGGCGGGAGGCTTAAATGATGCCTCACGAGGGGGTAATTATTGCGTCGCGACGGAAGAATTGGTGCGTCGCGATGGAAATAATTGTGCGTCGCGACGCAAAAAATAATGCATCGCGATGGAAAAAACAGCACTTTTACAGCCATTTTTCATCCTATCGCGATGCATTCTTAATTTTCTCAACTGAAAAGCTATGAGTTGCTAACCAGAAAACTATGAGTTTTGACCCACAAAACTATGAGTTAGTTTTTTTAACATAAAGCTCTAAAGCAGCCAAAGGAGAATAAGAGAGGTTGGAACGTAAAC
>CAVBFV010000207.1:0-5738 GCA_963594575.1 Lachnospiraceae bacterium
ATAAAATGAGAAAATAAGTAAAAAGGGTGCATCTTTCGTATTGATTTAGGGTGAGATTCAAAATTATTTTGTATCTTTGCCCTCGTAACAAATCAAACAATTTATAAAAAATAAAATTATGGACTTTAATAAACTATTCTCATTAGAGGGTAAGGTTGCCCTCGTTACAGGTGCCGCTTATGGTATCGGGTTTGCTATGGCTGAGGCTTATGCCAAAGCTGGTGCTAAGATTGCTTTCAATTGCCGCAGCCAGCATCACATGGATCAGGCTCTTGCTGATTACAAGGCTAAGGGTATTGAGGCAAAGGGTTATATCTGTGATGTAACAGACGAGGAACAGGTGAAAAACATGGTAGCTGACATCGAGAAGGAACTTGGTGTTATTGATATTTTGGTAAACAACGCAGGTATTATCAAGCGTATTCCTATGACAGAGATGTCTGTAGATGACTTCAAGCAGGTTATCGACATTGACCTTACTGCACCTTTCATCGTATCTAAGGCAGTTATCCCAGGTATGATCAAGAAGGGTCATGGTAAGATTATCAACATCTGCTCTATGATGAGCGAGCTGGGCCGTGAGACTGTTTCTGCATATGCAGCTGCCAAGGGTGGCTTGAAGATGTTGACACGTAACATCTGCTCAGAGTATGGTGAGTACAACATCCAGTGCAATGGCTTGGGCCCTGGTTATATCGCAACTCCTCAGACTGCACCTCTTCGTGAACGTCAGGCAGACGGTAGCCGTCATCCATTCGATAGCTTTATCTGTGCAAAGACTCCTGCAGGTCGCTGGTTGGAACCAGAAGAGTTGGCAGGTCCTGCGGTTTTCTTGGCTTCAGATGCTTCTAATGCAGTGAATGGTCACATTCTCTATGTAGATGGTGGTATCTTGGCATATATTGGAAAGCAGCCAAAATAAAGGATCAAACATGAAGAATTAAGTTTGAATAAACTTGAATAGAATAAAAAAATATAGGGCAGCCATAAAGGACTGCCCTATATTTGTAATTAAAATAATCTTTACAATTATTTGTTGATTGCATCTGCAAGCTCAGTACCAGCCTTGAACTTAGCAACCTTTTTAGCTGCAATCTGAATCTTCTCCTTAGTAGCTGGATTGATACCCTCACGAGCAGGACGCTCGTTAATGCTGAATGTACCGAAACCTACCAACTGGATCTTGTCACCTGCAATGAGGGCTTCCTTCAATGCGTTTGTTGTAGCTTCAAGAGCGGCCTTAGCCTGTGCCTTTGTAATCTCAGCACCTGCTGCAATCTTGTCAATCAATTCTGTCTTGTTCATAATTTTTCGTTATTAAATGAATAATATTGTTGTTTCTTAGTTGAATTCGTTTACAAATATAGCTTTTTCTTGCGAAAGTTCAAATAAAAAAAGCAGAAAAGTGATGAAATTATTGAAATTTAAGTGTAATAAGTCTATTTTTTGGTGTTTTCACGGATATTTTTCGTAATTTTGCCACCAAAATACAAATATTAGTAAGATTATTAAACTGTTTATAGAAATAAAGTTATGCGCAATATTCCAATTGTAACAAAGAATTTGCTGATAGTGAATGTGGTTGCATTCCTGGCTTGCATGCTGATGGATAAGAGTATGGGTGGTGGTTCTGCCTTGACAGATCTATTCGGGCTCCATTTCTTCCTGGCTTCAGATTTCCATATTTATCAGTTAGTTACCTACATGTTTATGCATGGCGGTTTCCAGCATATTCTCTTTAATATGTTTGCCCTATGGATGTTTGGCTGTGTAGTAGAAAGAGTTTGGGGACCAAAGAAATTCCTTTTTTATTACATAGCGTGTGGAGTGGGAGCCGGTTTGTTCCAGGAAGCTGCACAGTATATTACTTATGTGGCAAAGGATATGGCAGCTTATGATTATGTTAGTGTTAATGGGGCCAGAATTACAATGGAGCAATATCTGAACTTATGGACTACCGTGGGTGCTTCAGGAGCTATTTATGCCATATTGCTTGCCTTTGGTATGATTTATCCAAACGAGCGTCTCTTCATTTTCCCGTTGCCAGTTCCTATTAAAGCTAAATTCTTCGTGATAGGCTATGCTGTCATAGAATTGGTTTCAACATTCTCTCTCTCTGATGACGGTGTGGCTCATATTGCCCATTTAGGAGGTATGGTCTTTGGATTCTTCCTGATCCGTTATTGGCGTAAGCAGATTGGTAATGGTTACTATCAGTCTAATTCTGCTGATGCATTCGATAAGTTGAAAGGTATGTTCGGCGGAAAGCGTCGGGCAGGTAGAACGCATTTTACTTATACCAAGAATGAATCTTATAATCCGACTTATGAACAGGATGCTGAATGTAAGACCAATGAAAAGGTCGTATCTCAGGAAGAGATAGATAGGATCTTGGATAAGATAAGGAAAAGCGGTTATGATAGCTTGACTCAGAGTGAAAAGCAGATGCTCTTTGATCAGAGTAATAAGTAGGAAACTATGTTTAAAGGATTTAAGGAATTTACATATAAGATGGTAGCTGGTGCTAATGTGGCAACTATCATCATCATGTTGCTGGTGGGCTTTTCTGACTTCTTTCAGCCAGAAAAGTTCGCCGCATTGGCTAATCTTGGCTTACTTTTCCCGGTTTTTCTTATAGTTAACTTAGGCTTTTTGCTTTTCTGGTTGCTCTTCCGGTCTAAGTATGCCATTATTCCATTCTTAGGCTTCTTGATCTGTTTCGTTCCTGTCCGCAAGTATATGCCAATCAACTTTTCAGGCGAAACTCCCAAAGGCTGTATCAAAGTACTGTCATATAATACTTGGAATTTTGGAGCGCAGACCGAGGATGCCGAAGGAACTAATATCTGTATTGCTTATCTGCAGGAGCAGGATGCTGATATTGTTTGTCTGCAGGAAGCATGTCCTACTTCCCGGAATATTGAACAGATAGATAGTATGCTCAAGCCCATGTATGCTTATCAGGATACAACGATGCACATAAATGGTGGAAATTGTCTTATGTTGCTCAGTAAATATCCTATTCTTTCTAAAGAGCGTATTCCTTATGAATCGAAAGGAAATATGAGTGTGGCATATCGGCTGAAAGTGAAGAATAGAGAAGTCCTTCTTGTCAATAATCATCTGGAGACTACCGGCTTAAGTTTAGAGGACAGACGCCAGTTCAAGAATCTGGTTATCGGAAAATTGCAGGTAGATACAGCAGAAGAAACTTCCAAATTGCTCGTTGTTAAACTTGCCGAGGCAACAAAGAAACGGGCTCCGGAGGCTGAGGCTGTAGCAAAATACATTCAGCAGCATAAAGAACAGAGTATTATTTTGTGCGGTGACTTTAATGATGGTCCTATCTCTTATGCTCATCGTACGATAGCTAAAGATTTGACGGATTGCTACATTGCAAGTGGTAACGGACCAGGTATCAGCTATCATCATGGAGGCTTTTTTGTTCGCATTGATAATATCATGTGTTCAGACGATTGGGAGCCTTATGAATGCAAAGTTGATGATAAAATCGCCGTTTCAGACCACTATCCTATCATTTGTAAGCTAAAAATGCGCCCTAAAAAGCAAAAATAGAGCAAATTATTCTTATATAAGAAAAAAAATGCTTATTTTTGCACAACTTTATGGAGGTTTTTAAAAGAATCCCTAAAAGCAATTGAAAAGAAACAAATAATTAATAACAATAAATAGAAATGCAAAACAAAGGAATTGTAATTTGTGTAGCCGTCTTACTGACACTCGCAAGTATCTTCTATTTGTCATTCTCGTTTGCCACACGTTACTATGACAGCGAGGCTGCAAAGATTAAAGATCCTATTGCTCAGCAGGATTATAAGGATTCTGTTAAGTACTTAGGTGTTTATTCTTATCAGAACTGCTTGGAGACTCAGATTGGTCTTGGACTTGACCTTAAGGGCGGTATGAATGTAATTCTTGAGATTTCTGTACCTGATGTAATTGAAAACCTTGCCGATCATAAGACCGACGCTGGTTTTACCAATGCCATGAAGGAAGCTAGAGCTCAGGAAGAAGCTAACGGTGGTGACTTCGTGTCACTTTTCATTAACGCTTATCATAAGAGCGCACCAGGTCATAAACTCGCAGAAGTGTTCGCTACCCAGCAGTTGCAGGGTAAGGTTTCTCCTCAGAGCAGCGACGCAGAGGTAGAGAAGGCTATCCGCGCTTCTGTACAGGATGCCATCGACAACTCTTTCAACGTTGTCCGCACCCGTATCGATAAGTTCGGTGTTGTTCAGCCTAATATTCAGAAACTGGAAGGTCAGCAGGGCCGTATCATGGTAGAGATGCCTGGTATCAGCCAGCCAGAGCGTATGCGTAAGATGCTTCAGGGTAGTGCCAACCTCGAGTTCTGGGAGACATACAATTCTGATGAGATCGCTCCTTATCTGCAGCAGCTCGACACTCGTATCGCTAATGGCGATAATGGTGAGGAGAAGACTGATACTGTAGCAGCAGATTCTGCTGCAGCCAAGAAAGCCGTAGCTAAGGCAGAGCCTAAGAAGGCAGAAGGCAAGTTCTCTATCAAGAAGAAGGACGATGCTGCTGCTAAGGTAGGCGAGGATGCACAGAATGCAGCTGCCATCAAGGCTCATCCATTGCTGGCTCGTCTGCAACTTGCTGGCGGTTTGAGTACTGTAGGTTATGCCAGTGTCCGCGATACTGCTGCTATCAACAAGATTATCTACTCAGCCGTAGCTAAGCGTGTTTTGCCATCTGACTTGCGTCTGCTTTGGAGTGCTAAGCCAGCTGATCATCTGAATGTAAAGAATATCTATGAGCTTCATGCCTTGAAGGTGACAACCACTACAGGTCGTGCTCCATTGGAGGGTGATGTAATCACAGATGCCAAGGACGAGTTCGACCAGATGGGTTCTCCTGTTGTCAGCATGAAGATGAATACTGAGGGTGCACGCAAGTGGGCTCAGATGACCAAGGCCAACGTGGGCAAGGCTATTGCCATTGTGTTGGATGGTGTAGTTTATTCTGCTCCTCGTGTTAATGGCGAGATTGATGGTGGTAGCTCACAGATCTCTGGTAACTTTACTATCGAGGATACCAAGGACTTGGCCAACACATTGAAGTCTGGTCGTATGCCAGCTCCTGCACGTATCGTTCAGGAAGAGGTAGTTGGTCCTACTCTTGGTGCTCAGTCTATCCAGATGGGTATCATCTCATTCGTTGTGGCTTTCGTACTCTTGATGGTTTACATGGTTGTTATGTACAACATTGTACCTGGTATGATGGCTAACTTGGCATTGCTCGTCAATGTATTCTTCACGCTTGGTATTCTGACGTCATTCCAGGCAGCCTTGACGTTGCCAGGTCTCGCCGGTATGGTGCTTTCTTTGGGTACTGCGGTGGATGCCAACGTGCTTATTTATGAACGTATCAAGGAAGAGCTTCGTTCTGGTAAGGGTATGAAGCAGGCTGTTGCCGCAGGTTATGGTAACGCTTTCTCTGCCATCTTCGACTCTAACTTGACTTCTTTGATCACAGGTGTTATCCTGTTGGTTACAGGTACAGGTCCTATCCGTGGTTTCGCCACTACCTGGATTATCGGTATCATCGTATCTTTCTTCACTGCTGTGTTCTTGACTCGTCTGGTTTACGATTACAAGTTGAACCACGACAAGTGGATGCACTGCAAGTTTGACACTGCCGTTTCTCACAACCTGATGCAGGGCAAGAAGTACAAGTTCATGTCTATGTACAAG
>CAVBFV010000208.1:0-5688 GCA_963594575.1 Lachnospiraceae bacterium
GCAGAATCAACTGTGCCAATGCTAATAGTCCTTGATTGTTCATGGTGCAAAGGTATAAATTTTATATAGAATCAAAGAATCTTCCCCCTAGGTTTATCGGGTGAGCCGCTCTTTCCTGCATTTCTATTTTTCGAAGTGCTGGTAATCCTTGCTGTGTTTCCAGTTGCCTCCCCATCTGAATCCCTTCGCCTTGAAAAGCCGGTAGCAGAGGTCGCCTTTCTTAATCATATAAACATGGTTCTTGCTGCGGTCTAGATAAGGGTGGGCGGTGGCTGGCTCCACCACTTCCTTGCCGTTCTTCAGCCGTTTGTGGTAAGGATTGTAGAGAGTGTTGATGTCTACGGCAAGTCCCCTTCCGTGCTTCGATACCGTATGGGTATGCGAGATGAAGCGGAAGTTGAAACTGGAGGAGTTGTTGGCTCTCATCGCCCTTTCGTCGTCGGCATCCCAGTAGTCAATGAGTCTCATCCGTTCTATCGGATATTTTGCCTCGTATAGCTTTTTCAGAATGTCGAGCACATCTGTGGCTATCGCCCTGTTCACCACCATCTCTCCTACGATGTTTCTGCCGTCCTTGTCTACGTGCAGGCATCTTATGTATCTCAGTTCGCTTCTTGCCACGGTACAGTTCTTCTTGTATGTCTTGCCCTGCATTAGGCGGAAGATATCATCAGGAATAGTGGAGATGGAGAAGAAATGCTTCTCGCCCAGTTTTCTGATGGTTTGAGAACTGACGTTTTCTCCAGGCTGCTGTGCCTTGGATGGAAGGCAGAAAAGTCCTGAAATAAAAAGGCATATCATCAATATATTTTTTGCTTTCATCACGTTTCTCCTTATTTTGCTACGGGAATATAATGCGAATCCTTGATTTCACCTATCACGATGATGCTGTGCAGACTTCCTATGCAGTCGATGTTTCCCAGGGTGTTGAGCATGAAGTCCTGATAGGCTTTCATATCCCGGGCGTATACCTTGATCTGGAAGTCATAATCGCCGGTGGTGTTGTAGCACTCCGTTATCTGGTCGATGGTTTGCACGGTATCCATGAATTGCTGAATCAAGTCGTGGGTGTGCTGCTTCAATCGGATATTGCAGAGCACGATCACGTTGTGTCCCATCTTGTGATGATCCACTATCGCTCCATATCGCTGGATGTATCCCTCACGCTCCAATCGCTTCTGTCGCTCGAAGGTGGGAGAAGGGGAGAGGTGTACTCTTGCGGCAAGTTCCTTCACGGTGAGTCGGGAGTTCTGCTGCAACAACTTGAGTATCTTGATATCGATTTCGTCGAGATTTTCTTCTGTAGCCATTCTTTCTTTATTACTGATTTTATTCATTTTTACAGAATAATATTCTGCTGGTTTGCTTAATTCGCTGCAAAGATAGTATATTTTTCTGAATTACGGAGAATATTTGGCAAATAAAATTCTTCTTCTTACCTTTGCACCCGCAATTCCGGATGCAAAGCGTCATTCATCGGTAATGACAGGATAAAGAGTCATTCACATCAAATAATAATAAGGAGATAAAAATATGAGCAACGTAAGAAATATACATTTTGAGGCAGTGGGCAGCTATTTGCGCCCTGCAGAGTTGAAAGAAGCAAGAGCCAAGTTTGCTGATGGCAAGATTTCTGCCACCGACCTTCGCGCCGTAGAAGACCGTCTGATTACTGAGGTCATCAGGCAGCAGAAGGCGCATCGTCTGCCTTATATCACCGATGGCGAGTTCCGCCGCAGCTATTGGCATCTCGACTTTATGTGGGGATTCAATGGCGTGGAGCATATCGAACTGGAGCATGGCTACCAGTTTCATGGCGAGGAGACAACCAAGGGCTCTATCCAACTGACTGGCAAGATTTCCGGCGAGAATCATCCTTTTATCAAGGATTTCCTCTTTGTAAAGCAGTTTGAGGAGAAGGATGCCAAGGGCGAGTATATCTTCGAGGCAAAGCAGACGGTTCCGGCTCCGGCACAGTTTCTTGCCGAACTGTTCCGTGGCAAGAATGCCGAGAATACCCGCAAGTTCTATCCTAACACCACCCAACTGATAGAGGATATAGCCCAGGCCTACCGCACTTTCTTCCAGGAGATTTATGCAGCCGGTTGCCGCACCATCCAGTTGGATGACTGCACCTGGGGAATGATTGTGGATAGCGATTACTGGAAGGCTAAGGTGGGTACCGGGTTCACCCTTGAGCAGGAAGCCCTGCAATATCTGAAGGTGAATAATCTTGCCATCGAGGGCAAACCGGAGGGGTTGACCATCAATACCCACGTATGCCGTGGCAATTATCATTCCTGCTATGCCACCAAGGGTGCCTACGATGCCGTGGCTCCTTATCTCTTTGCTCATGAGGAGGTAGATACCTTCTATCTGGAGTATGACGATGAGCGTTCGGGTGGTTTCGAGCCGTTGAAGTATGTGGCTGATGGCAAGAAGGTAGTCCTGGGGCTGGTAACCTCCAAATCTCCGGTGTTGGAAGATAAGGCTACGGTCATCGCCCGCATCCGAGAAGCAGCCAGATATATCCCCCTCAACCGCCTGAGCCTCAGTCCTCAATGCGGCTTCGCCTCTTGCGAGATTGGTAATAAACTGACCGATGCTGAGCAATGGGCAAAGATTGATCTGGTGAGAGAGATTTCTGAAGAAGTTTGGGGATAATGATATATTCAAGGAGAAGATGTACCGTCTGTCATGGCTGCACATCTTCTCTTTTTTTATTTACTTTTTATCAAAAATGTTTGGTGTTTTCATGAATTACTAGTAACTTTGCACCCCGAAAATTAAAATCATCATTCATTAAGATTATCAGAGAAAATGGAATATATGTCTCAGGAAGGTTACGATGAGCTCGTGGCCGAACTTCAACACATGGTTAACGTAGAGTTGCCAGCCGTTCGCGATGCGATAGCTGAGGCCCGTGATAAGGGCGACCTCAGTGAGAATTTCGAGTATCATGCAGCCAAGCGTGAGCAGGGCAAGCTGTTGAGCCGCATCAGCTTCAAGCAGAAGGTCTTGGAGAATGCCCGTGTCATCGACAAGTCTCGATTGAAGAGCGATACCGTTGGCTTGTTGAGCAAGATTAAGATTACCAATCTCGCCAACAAGTGCAGCATGAATTATACCATAGTAAATCCTCACGAGGCAGATCTCCATAGTGGCAAGATTTCCATCAAGTCGCCTATCGCCAAGGCCCTTCTGGGTAAGAAGGCAGGTGAAGAGGTAATGGTAAAGGTACCAGCCGGCTTGCTCAAATTCCGCCTGGATAGCGTGGAGTTATAATGTATTCTTTAAAAGGAAAACTCCCGATAATTTGAAACTGATCAAACTATCGGGAGTTTCTCTTTTTATTCTAATATTTCTCCAGAATCTTATTCAGTAAGAAGGTGGCATTCTGGTTTCTTGCCACGCCCTTCTGTATCTTATAAGTATAGGTAACATCTGTGCCCAAATCTATCTCGAAACAATAGTTGTGGAATTTTCCTGATGCATCATTCTCCATCTTGGAGAGTTCCAAATCGTGGGTAGCAATAATGCCGCTCACCGGCTGCTTGGCGATGGCTTCGAGGAACTTTCTCGAACCATTCAGCTTATCCAATGAATTCGTTCCCTTCAGAATCTCATCCAGAATAATCAGCGTTCGGAGTGGCTCCTTATTGCCTTCTCCACTTTCCTTGCAGCACTTTTCCTCAGCACTTTCCCTGCAGAACTTCAGCAGCTCCTCCAGTCTTATCAGCTCAGCATTAAAGTAAGAGATGCCGTGCGTCAAATCATCGGTGGTTCTCATGCTCGAGAACAATCTGAAACGTGAAATCTTCAGCTGATCCGCAAACACCGGCATACCCGCCATCGCCAGGATATAGTTCACGCCCAGCGAACGCAGGAAGGTACTCTTTCCCGCCATGTTGGCTCCGGTGATGATATAATAGTTGTCGTCCTTGATGGTGAAATCATTCTTCACCGCCTTGGCACCCAGGAAAGGATGATAGAGATTCTTTCCCTCGAACACGATTTCCGGACTTCCTCCTGTATTTTCAGAAACATCGCTTTCTGCATCTGCTTCCTGCTTTCCCGAAACAAATTCCGCCTCTTCCGCCTCCGGATGATTATATCTGAAATTCGCCATCGAAACCATCGCATCCATCTCGCTGATGATATGCATCCATTCTTCCATCTTCACCATATAGGTATTCTTCCATTTCAGAAAACTGCGAACCAGGAAGAAATCGCTCAGCATGAAGGCATCGGTGAAGAAAAGACCCAGGAAGTTGCCTCTTCTGTCATACCCCTTCAATATCTTTTCCAGTTGGGCAAAGGAAGGCAGGGCATCTGCCAGGGAATCCTGCATCTCCTTGCCTAATTCGCTATGGAAATTGCGCCTGTTGATAAGCTGGAGTATCTGGGCATAGGCGATGAGCTGATGGCGAAGCTTGCCGCCATTGCTGTCTATCTTGTCAAGTGTCTGCTTGCAGACGAAGAATACCACCATGTATTGAACCAACACCCACCACAGGGCGAAATCCACCGAAACCATATCGCATATCGATAAAATCACGGAACCGATGACTCCGATAATCAGCAGCCATCCGATAACGAGCGAAACCGGAGACCCAAACCATGCCGGCACCTCCATCTTCGAAACCTTCTGCATCGCATCCATCACCGCAGCAGAATCAATCTTCTTCATCTTGCCATTCACAGTCTGACTTCTGTTCTTTTCGCCAAGTGCCAGAAATTCCATTCGCCAGTTTTCGCCTTCTCCAGCCAATTCCTTCTGCAAATCCCTTCTTCTTTTGATATCCTCCATGCTCAGAGGCGTTTCCCGGGTAAGATTCCTGGCGAGTGCCTCCGAACCGCCCGATGTGATGGTTCGGCAGATACGGTTGAACAGCGAACTCTTGCCGAAGACATCGAGGTCGAAGGAATAAGGATGCTGCGGATTCTGATAGGAATCGCCCGTTTCGAAAGGCGAGAAATCGCCCTCCAAAGCCTTGATTTCGTCCTGATAAACCTTGAGCAAAGCCGAAAGATGCTCTATCTTCTCCTTGTTCTTGTCGTCAAGTCGTCTGATTCCCAGATAGGCAATCAGGCACAGCGCCGCCCCCATCAGATAGTTCTGCGTATCTCCATCCAATGCGAAATAGCAGATCAGGAAGGCGAGAATGCCGCCAAAAGCCAGCAGCTCGCCCGTTATAAATCCCGTATTCTTACGCTTCAGGGCAGCCACCTCAGAAGCGTATCGGCTTACATATTGTTGATAATTCTCCTTGATATTCATACTTTTTCTTTATTATGAATTTTTCTCCATCCATTTATTATAGGATACATTCTCCTCCTTCCACTTATCCTTTGCTTCCGCCTGATTCTTCGGATATCCGATGATGAGGGTGTTGAGCGGAATCATCGTCTTGGGCAGATGCAGCAGTTGCTGCATTCCCTCGTATCGTTCTTTCAGGGGATAGAGGGCTGTCCATACACCGCCAAGTCCCAAGCCGTGAGCCATCAGCAGGATGTTCTCCGTGGCTGCCGAACAGTCTTGAATCCAGAACTCCTGCTCTGTGCCTTCCAGCGTCTTGTCGGCTCACCCGATAAACCTAGGGGGAAGATTCTTTGATTCTATATAAAATTTATACCTTTGCACCATGAACAATCAAGGACTATTAGCATTGGCACAGTTGATTCTGC
>CAVBFV010000209.1:0-5687 GCA_963594575.1 Lachnospiraceae bacterium
GGGTGCAAAGATACATACTTTTTGCTAATTAAACAAATTTTTAGTAAACAATTTGATATAAAATACCAACTTTATGGTACTTTATGCATATTTTTCGCATATTTTATTACTTTTCGTAAGCGTTTTTGATATTTATTCCCACAAAAAGTAAATAACGAGAAGAAATTAGGTACAAAAGGGAGGTTTAAAAACAGAAAGGCAAACACACCATTCGCTACAACAAATGACACGTTTACCTTTATTATTTTATTAAAATGAAACTCGCCTATCAAAAAGGCTTCATCAGGATTACACCTTATTATATATAGGGAGTTATGAAAAAAAAGTCAATAACGCCGGGAATTTAAATCACGCCAAAATGGAGGAGCGCATTCTTAACACCATCTTCATCCACATGAGTCGTAATGAAATCGGCTATCTGCTTGAGATTATCTCCCGCATTGCCCATCGCAACACCGGTGCCTGCCTCCCGGACGATGGAAATATCATTGCCGCCATCGCCGAAAGCCATGGTTTCATCTATGTTCAAACCCAGATAATCAGCCATCGCATGCAAGCCCTTGCCCTTATCCGCATCGGCTGCCGTAATATCCGTAAAGGCAGGATGCCACCTGCCCGACGTACAGTTGCTAAGCGTAGGCATCAGGACTGCCTCCTGTTCTACCGAACAGAAAGGAGTAACCTGCAGAACCCGCTCATCTCCCAGTTCATTCACATCGGTCAGGAAGATTTCACAATCCACTCCCAGTCCCTTGGCAAAGATTTCATAAACCTCGTCAGTATAATGATGGATAGCGAGATGATGCTCTCCTACGACGATTGCCGGATAATCATCACGGTCGGCTGCCTCGATAATCTTCTTTACATCTTCAGGAAGGATGGCGTGTTGGCTCACCACCTTATCGCCTACAAAACAGCGGGCTCCATTGGTGGTGATGTAACCGTCGATGAGATGTTCTATCTGACCGAGGTTAGTAATGAGGAGCTGCGGACGACCGGTAGAAATATACACCTCTACCCCATTCTTCTTAGCCTGCTCCAAGGCATCTACCGTACTCTGCGGAATCTTGTGGGTCTTGAAACTCACCAGGGTGCCGTCAATATCGAAAAACAATGCTTTTATCTTCTTATCCATACCAATATCTTCTATACCTTATTATATATATATAATGCAAAATCGGCTCTGTAAGTACAGAAAAACCGATGCAAAATTACGAAAAAACAGATAAATGACAAAAAATATAAAGATTTATTAGATTTTACTTGCATCGAAAAGAGAAAAAACGTATATTTGCCACATCTTTATGCCCAAGGAAACTCCGAGATAACGCATAGAGCAACTAGTAAATAAGAACGGTTATGAGTAAGAAGTCCTATCGGTTACTGGCATCCCTGTTGCTGATGCTCGTAGCGACGCTTACTTCATGCGAGAAGTTTTCGATTGACGAAACAACCGGAAAATCACATGATGCAAACGCCAATGTAACTATCCATGTGCAGAAAATTGAAGGCACAAGTTTGTTGACAACCAAAGCTGCCGACAAGCAGATTGCCCTGGGCGATGTGTGCTCCAGACTGACACTTGCCATCTTTGACGGAGAGGAGAAACTGGAGACGGTGAACCAGCTTTCAACAGACAATGGCTTCGGAACAGCCTATGTAAGTCTGGACGAAGGAGAATACCGGCTGGTGGTGATTGCCCATAACGGAAAAGGAAACTGCTCTGTCAGCGCACCCGAGAAAGTAAAGTTTGCGAGCAACAAACTTACCGACACCTTCTATTATTACGGCAGGTTGAGCGTAACGGCAGACGGAGCCACCTCCGACATCAACCTGAGGCGAGCAGTTGGCGCCTTCAAGTTACATATTACCGACGAAACAATTCCCGAAGAAATCAGGAGCATCAAGTTCTATTATACCGGCGGCAGCAGCACCCTGGATGCAACCACCGGATTCGGCTGCGTAAACAGCCGCCAAACCGAGAATTTCAGTATGAAAGATGGCGGCAGAGACTTTACCGTCTACACCTTCCCACATGAAGAAGAGAAGAACATCAAGATGAGTATCAGCTTTCTGGATGCCGATGCAAAGGTGGTAAAGAGTTTTGAAAAAGCCGATTTGAAAATCCATCAGAACAAAACAGCCTATACCGAGATTTCCATTGCTGACGGATTCGGTGGCGGAGACGACAGTACGGGTGGTGGAATAGGCATTACCGTAGACCCTACCTGGGGAGAGACAGAACGGGTGAATTTCTAAGAAACAGACGATTAAGGGATTACGGAAAACCAGAAGGTATGTTCTATTTTTCTACAATGCAATATATTTTTTGATTCTTAAAGATTTGATAAACAAAATTTCTTTGTCATTTAAGAATAATTCCATAAATTTGCATCCAATATTATATAATATTATAAACAAAGGATGAAAAAATATATAACTCTTATCATGCTGATGGGAGCATTGATTCCTGCCGGGGCTCAGGCACAAACGCTGAGCCTTGACAGTTGCCGTGCCATGGCGCTGCGCAACAACAAGCAGCTCAATGCCTCGAAGCTCAAGAAAGACGTGGCGTACAACATGAAGAAATCGGCACGTACCAAATATCTTCCTAAAGTAGATGCTTTAGGCGGTTACGAATGGTTCAGCAGGGAGATTTCGCTGCTGAACGACGGTCAGAAATCAACATTCAGCAATATCGGCTCTACCGTTACCGGAGGAATATCGGGAGGAGCCAGCAATCTGATGAGCCAACTTGTAAGTCAGGGAATGATTACCCCGGAGATAGCGCAGCAGATAGGCGGACTGATGAATGAGAAACTGGGACCCCTGCAGCAGCAAGGCAATGCGCTGGGAGAGAAACTGGTAGATGCTTTCCGCACCGACACCCGCAATATCTGGGCAGGAAGCGTGATGGTTCGCCAACCTATCTATATGGGTGGAGCCATCATTGCAGCCAACAAGATTGCCGACATCGGAGAGCAGATTGCAGAGAATGATCTCGACCAGCAGACCCAGAGCACGCTCTACAGCATAGACCAGGCTTACTGGCTCGCCGTTTCGCTGAAGCAGAAGCAGAAACTTGCCATCAGTTACCGCAACCTCGTAAAGAAACTGAACGAGGATGTTCATAAGATGATTCAGCAGGGAGTAGCCACCAAGGCAGACGGACTGAAGGTAGACGTGAAAGTGAACGAGGCTGAGATGCAGATTACTCAGGCAGAAGACGGTCTCGCGCTGTCGAAGATGCTGCTCTGCCAGCTCTGCGGCATTCCGATGAACCAGGAAATCACACTTGCCGATGAAGATAAGGAAACCCTGGCTTTATCAGGAACTCCTGTTGACACCGAGCAGCAGAGAGTAGCCGCACAGGATTCAGCGATGAACACCCGTCCGGAACTCCGCATGCTGCAGAATGCGCTCGACATCTCTAAAGAAGCTACCAATATGGTTCGCGCCATCAATCTGCCTCACGTCATGCTGACAGGTGGCTACATGATTTCGAACCCGAACGTATTCAATGGTTTCCAGAAGAAGTTTACCGGAGTCTGGAACGTAGGCGTGATGGTTCATGTTCCGGTATGGAACTGGTTCGACGGCGCCTATAAGGTGAGAGCCGCCAAGGCTGCCAGCAATATCGCCCAGATGAACCTGGATGATACAAGAGAGAAGATTCATCTGCAGATTACCCAAAGCCAGTTTAAGGTAAAGGAAGCCCAGAAGAAGCTCAACATGGCAATGAAGAATATCGCCAGTGCAGATGAGAACCTGAGATGCGCCAACCTCGGTTTCAAGGAAGGCGTGATGGAGGTTACCGACGTGATGGCTGCACAGACTGCCTGGCAGAAAGCACAGAGCCAGAAGATTGATGCAGAAATCGACGTGAAGCTGACTCAGGTTGGGCTGAACAAGGCGCTCGGTATCCTGCAGTAATAATAATAACAAATTTAAATTCAGATTAAGCAAATGTCTAAGAAATCACAGCATAACAACATATTGCTCGCTGTAATCGGTTTTACAGCAGTAGTCATTCTCGTAGGCGTCATCGGTTTCTTCACCCTGGAACAGAAGGATGACACCATTCAGGGCGAGGTAGAAGTATCAGAATACAGAGTATCCTGCAAACTGCCAGGACGCGTAGTAGAACTCCGCGTTCAGGAAGGCGATTACGTTCATGTGGGCGATACGCTCGCCATCCTCGAAGTGCCGGAAATGAAATCGCAGGAACAGATGCTCCAGGCTACCAACGCTGCAGCCGAGGCAATGAAGGACCTGACGGATGCAGGTGCACGCAAGGAACAGATTCAGGGCGCTTTCCAACTGGTTCAGCAGGCTGAAGCTGCCGCAACCATCGCCAAAAAGACCTACAACCGCATGCAGAACCTCTTCAACGAGGGTGTAATCAGCGGTCAGAAGCGCGATGAGGCTTACGCAGCCTATAAGGCTACAGAGGCTCAGGTAGCAGCGGCCAGAAGTCAGTACGATATGGCGAAGAATGGCGCCCGCGAACAGGAGAAGCGCATGGCTGCCAACAACACCCAGGCTTCGAAGAGCGCTGTGGATGTAGTGAAGAATCTTCTGAAAGAGACCGTTCAGATTGCCCAGTGCGAGGGCGAGGTAAGCAATGTCTATCCTAAGGTAGGTGAGCTGGTAGGTCTCGGCTCTCCTATCATGAGCATCTCTATCATGAGCGATATGTGGGGAACCTTCAATGTTCGCGAAGATCATCTCAAGGGTCTGAACAAGGGCGATGAGTTCACCGCTTACGTTCCTGCCTTCAACAAGGACATCAAGATGAAGGTTTACTACCTGAAAGACCAGGGCTCTTACGCTACCTGGAAGGCAACCAAGGATAATGGCGACTACGACCGCAAGACTTTCGAGGTGAAGGCACGTCCTGTCACAAAGATTGAGGGATTGCGCCCGGGAATGTCACTCATCATTAAATAATATCTATGTTTAAGAAATTATATCATATAGCCCTCAGAGAATGCGGCATCATGTGGAAGAATCCCATTTATCTCTTCTGCATGGTCATCTTCCCCATCGTGGTGGTGATTTTCTTCACCACGCTGATGAAGGGAGGAGTGCCTACCGACATGCCTGTGGGCATAGTAGATCAGGACAACTCCGCCACATCGCGCCAGCTGGTGCATAAGCTCGATGCCTTCCAGACCACCAAGGTAGTGGCTCATTACGAGAACATGGCAGAGGCAAGACATGCTATCCAGAAGAACGAAATCTACGCCTTCCTGCTGATTCCAGAAGGAACGGAGGCAGGGCTGATGGCACAGAAGCAGCCTAAGATTTCGTTCTATTACAGCAGCGTATCGCTGGCTGCCGGCTCCCTGCTCTTCCGCGATCTGAAAACCATCTCTACCCTGGGAGGTGCGGCGGCAGGAATGGCGAAACTTTCGGCACTGGGAAAGACAAATGATGAAATCATGACCTTCCTGCAGCCTATCGCCGTAGATCTGCACATGATAGGCAACCCATACGCCAACTACAACTATTATCTTTCGAGCGTAATGGTGCCGGGACTCATCATGCTGTTCATCTTCCTGATTACACCTTATTCTATAGGTACGGAACTGAAGTTCAACCGGGCAAGAGACTGGATGCGTATGGCAGGCAACAATCCTTATCTCGCCATTGCGGGTAAGATGTTGCCTCAGACGCTCATCTTC
>CAVBFV010000210.1:0-5665 GCA_963594575.1 Lachnospiraceae bacterium
ATAAACATTAATAATATGTTAAGCGTAGATCAATTAGAAGACAAGTTGATAGACTTGGCATTTGCTGAGGATATCGGTGATGGCGACCACACAACTTTGTGTTGTATCCCAGAAGACGCCATGGGTAAGAGCCACTTGCTTATCAAGGAAGATGGCGTGTTGGCAGGTGTTGAAATGGCAAAGAAGGTATTTGCACGTTTCGATCCTACCATGAAGGTAGAAGTGTTGCTTCAGGATGGAACCCATGTTAAGAAGGGTGACATTGCAATGATTGTAGAGGGTAAGACCCGTTCTTTGCTCCAGACAGAGCGTTTGATGCTCAATATCATGCAGCGTATGAGTGGCATTGCTACCATGACTGCTAAGTATGTAAAGCGTCTTGAGGGTACAAAGACTCATATCCTTGATACCCGTAAGACAACTCCAGGACTTCGCATGTTGGAGAAGCAGGCTGTTAAGATCGGTGGTGGTATGAACCATCGTATCGGTCTTTTCGATATGATTCTCCTCAAGGACAACCATATCGATTTCGCTGGCGGTATCGATAATGCCATCGACCGTTGCCATGCTTATCTGAAGGAGAAGGGCCTCGACCTGAAGATTGAAATCGAGGTTCGCAGTTTCGATGAACTTGACCAGGTATTGAAGCATGGTGGTGTCAATCGTATCATGCTCGATAACTTCTCTGTGCCTGATACTAAGAAGGCAGTAGACATCATCGCAGGTAAGTATGAGACTGAGTCTTCTGGCGGTATCACTTACGATACCATCCGCGATTATGCAGAGCAGGGAGTTGATTTCATCTCAGTTGGTGCCTTGACACATAGTGTGAAGGGCTTGGATATGAGTTTCAAGGCTTGCGAATAAGTGAAGAATGAAGAGGGAAGAGTGAAGAATTCAAATGCTCTTCTCTTTTTGTATATATAAACTTTGTATATATAAATTAAGGTATATTTTATGAATAAGATTTTCGCTTCAGCCATAATGGCTGTAGCTATGTTGGGCAGTGTCTCTGAGGCTGAGGCATGTACCAACTTTATAGTAGGAAAAAAAGCATCGGTTGATGGATCTGTGATGTGTTCATATAGTGCCGATGACTATGGTATGTTCCAAAATCTCTGTCATTTTCCTGCCGGTAAGCATGCTAAGGGCGAGATGCGTAAGATTTACGATTGGGATACCAATAAATATCATGGTGAGATTCCGGAGGCTGCCGAGACTTATAATGTGATTGGCAATATCAATGAATGGCAGGTCACCATTGCTGAAACTACTTATGGTGGACGTGAGGAGATGGCTGATTCTACAGGTATCATGGACTATGGTTCACTCATCTATGTTGCCCTGCAGCGTAGTAAGACTGCCCGTGAGGCTATCAAAATGATGACAACCCTCGCCAATACTTACGGCTATAATTCAGAAGGCGAGACCTTTACCATCTGTGATCCGAACGAAGCTTGGATTATGGAGATGATGGGCAAGGGACCAGGCTCTAAGGGCGTGGTTTGGGTAGCTCTCCGTATTCCTGATAATGCAGTTTGTGCACATGCTAACCAGAGTCGCATCGGCAAGTTCAATATGAAGGATAAGAAGAACGTGATGTATGCCAAGGATGTCGTTTCTTTTGCTCGCAGTAAGGGATGGTATCAGGGCAAGGATGCTGATTTCTCATGGAAAATGGCATATGCTAAGCCTGATTTCTCAGGCCGTCGTTTCTGCGATGCACGTGCTTGGGCTCTCTTGAATCATTTCTATGATATGAGTCCTTATCTTGATTGGGCTTTGGGTAAGGATCCTAATGCGAAGGATATGCCTCTCTGGGTGGTTCCAAACAAGAAGGTGAGTGTTGCTGATGTTGAGGCTTGCATGCGTGACCATTATGAGGGTACACCTCTTTCTGTTGCTGATGGCACTGATATCGGAGGTGGTATCTGGCAGATGCCTTACAGGCCAACTCCATTGATGTTTAAGGTGGATGGAAAGCAGTGCTTCAACGAACGTCCGGTCAGCACCCAGCAGACTGGTTTTGTTTTTGTTAGCCAGATGCGTTCATGGATGCCTAGAGAGATTGGCGGTGTTCTTTGGTTTGGTAATGATGATGCCAATATGGTAGCGTTCACACCAATCTACTGTTCTTCTACAGTTCGTCCTGAGTGTTATAACACACCGGGAGCAGATGCTGTAAACTTCAGTTTCAAGAATGCTTACTGGGTGTGCAATATGACCAGCAATATGGTTTATCCTCGTTACAGCCAGATGTTCCCAACTTTGAAGGAGGTGCGTGATAGTCTGGATAACAGCTATTTTGCTGCACAGCCAGGTGTTGAGGCTAAGGCTCAGGAACTGTATGCACAGAATCCACAGGCTGCAGTCAAGTATCTCAATGATTATGGTATTGAGAAGGCACAGCAGATGTTGGCGCGTTGGCAACAGCTCTTCCAGTTTATGGTAGTGAAGTATAATGACATGATTATCAAGCCAACCAAAAAAGATGGCAGTTTCGAGAAGACTCCTTATGGATTAGGTGCAACCCCAGCTCGTCCTGGGTATCCTGAGAAATATGCCAAGGAACTTATGAAGCAAACAGGAGACAAGTTCCTGGTTCCTGAAACAAAGTAACAATATTTATCATCACATAAAGAAAGCCGATTCAAGTATATTACTATACAAGAATCGGCTTTCCTGTTTTCTTGACTTACAATACTAAATAACCGTATTATAATTTTTAAAGTTATGTCTTTTAAAATCTATTACTTGAAGTATCTCTTGTAGAGACCTGCAAAACCTGCACAGTGGCGGGCTTCATCCTTAGCCATCTCATGAACGGTATCGTGGATAGCATCTGAACCCTGCTCCTTAGCAAGCTTGGCAATGCGGAACTTATCCTCACAAGCACCCTTCTCTGCAGCAATACGAGCCTCGAGATTGCTCTTGGTATCACCCAAAACCTCACCGAGAAGTTCTGCAAAACGAGAAGCGTGATCAGCCTCCTCATAGGCATAACGTTTGTAAGCCTCTGCAATTTCAGGATAGCCTTCACGATCTGCCTGGCGTGCCATAGCAAGATACATACCTACCTCGCCACACTCACCATTGAAATGGTCCTTCAAACCCTTGATAACGTCTTCATTAACGCCATCCTTATATGCCTGACCGAGAACGTGAACGGTAGCAAATGTCATATCGTCATCTACTGCATCTTCCATCTCTTTGAACTTGCTGGCTGGAGCCTTGCAGATAGGGCACTTCTCTGGTGCTTCTGTACCTTCGTAAATGTAACCGCAAACGGTGCAAATAAACTTTTTCTTCATAATGTTTTTGTTTTAAATGTTGTTGTATAATTATTGTTTTTTGAATTAGTGAACAGTCTCTGTGAGGGGTGATTTTACGCCTTTTTTAGCGCATTCTGCACAGATTCCTCTGTAGTAGAGCTGTTCTTCCAATACGATGTTTCCTTCAATTTCCTTTCCTGGTTCCACTTTTGGAGCAGGTTCGCCGAAAAAGTCAATTACCTTGCCACAATTTCTGCAATAGAAATGAACGTGGCTTTTAATATTTCCATCATAACATACGCGATGTTCATCGATTGTGATCATCTGAGCCGCATTGTGCTCACTCAACATTCTGAGTGTGTTGTAAACGGTTGTCTTGCTCAATGTTGGGATACTCTCGGCTAATCCTTTGTACACATCCTCGATAGTTGGATGAGTGGGATGCTTGATGAGCCAATCCATAATGGCAATACGCTGGAGTGATGGTCGGATACCTTTCTCCACGAGTCTTTGATAGGCTTCTGTCTGTTTCATAATTACTTGTTTTTATAATTTGTTGATGCAAAGATAAGCAATTCTTTTGTATCTGCCAAATATTTTTGCAAATATTCCAAAGTGTTTTTGAATATTTTACAATTGCATAGTTGTTTTAAGATTTGTTGTGCAAAAAGGGAGAGTCTATGATTCGCTTTTGGAAATTATTGATACTAAAACCCTTTTGGAAAAAGTAATTCCCCGTCACGCTACCGGAGTGTTGTGGCGGGGAATCTTATTTGAAAATAAACTTTATACGATATTTCAGGCGATTATCTCAGGTCGATGACTTCAGCTCCTGGACATTCCTTGCTGTTGAAATTGAATGTGCTGTTAGAAACGCTCTTGGCTCTGAAGTTACTTACCGTGATGGTACTCCAGGTATTGCCCTGTCGCATCTTGACAACTGATGGAATATGTGTCTGTTTGTTGATGGTGATATACATTTCGGCTACAGAACGTTTCTGGTTATTGGCAACGAGATGTACTACATAGTTACTGCCTGCTGTCTTGAGCGTTGACTTATAACCAGTCTTATATATATTAATAAAGGTATAAGGGTTCATGGACATCTGCTGAGCCTGTGTAGGGTTGCTGACATTCACCTCGTTGGTTTTCTTTAGATAAGTCCACTGGGTCTTGCCGTTGAACCAGACGATGGCTTGCGGGGTACGGGCGTTAAACTTGTTGCCTTTGATGGCAATACTGCCGCTTGCTGATCCATACTTAGAACTGCTCATCTTGAAGTTGGCGCTAGCTCCACCTTTGTTGCCAATAACGGCAGCGGTCTTATCAAGTACCTGTTGCGCAGTCTGCGCCATGGCTCCGATGCTCATCATTGCAACGAAAGCCAATGCTAAAATCTTTTTCATTTTTATCTTTTCCTTTCTTTTAAAATTCTATGTTATATTATATCTTCTAAAATTTCATACTCTATCATAAAGCCGTAAAAACGTCTTTTCTCTCATAGACGTTTTCACGGCTTCAGGGTTTAATAATTTAACCTTTTCCAATATTATCTTATTTCATACCCTTAGTTCTTTACTAAAATTAAGAGTTTCGAAGTGCCATTAACAGATTATTAAGCTGGTTTTCATCCTGTATCAGTACCTCACGAGGTTTGCTGCCCTGTGCTGCACCTACGATGCCTGCAGCTTCCATCTGGTCCATCAGTCGTCCTGCACGGTTATAGCCGATACTGAACCGGCGCTGGATCATGCTGGTAGAACCCTGCTGCGAAAGAACAATCGCATGGGCTGCCTCTTCGAAGAACGGATCCAGTTCGCGGGCACTGATGCTGCCGCTTCCACCTGCGCTTCCTTCATCATTAGCTGGTTCTGGCAACTCCATAGGTTCGATAGGACCAGGCTGTTCGCAGATATACTCGTTGATGCGCTCGATTTCAGGTGTATCAACAAAGGCACACTGTACACGTACAGGTTCGTTGCCGCAGAGATAGAGCATATCACCACGACCAATCAGCTGGTTGGCTCCTGTACGGTCAAGAATGGTCTTTGAGTCGATGGCAGATGTAACCTTAAAGGCGATACGGCCAGGGAAGTTAGCCTTGATATTACCCGTGATGATGCTGGTTGTAGGACGCTGGGTGGCAATAATCATGTGGATACCCACGGCACGTGCCAGCTGGGCGATACGGGCAATAGGAAGTTCTACTTCCTTGCCGGCTGTCATGATCAGATCACCGAACTCATCTATAATCACCACGATGTATGGCATATACTCATGTCCATCAGTCAACTTCAACTTGTGGTTGATATACTTCTGGTTGTATTCTTTGATGTTGCGGGCTCCTGCCTTTTTGAGCAAGTCGTAACGGCTATCCATCAGTACACACAGAC
>CAVBFV010000211.1:0-5651 GCA_963594575.1 Lachnospiraceae bacterium
ACCCCTATGCCAAGATTGAGAATCTTGTATCCTAACCATTAGATGAATCGACCAACGGTACATTTTTCGGACAATAGCTTGCGGAAGGTGGGGGATTCGAACCCCCGGTACGGTAACCCGCACGGCAGTTTAGCAAACTGCTGGTTTCAGCCACTCACCCAACCTTCCAGTCGGATTCTTAACCGAATCAACCAAGCATCGTTCTTAAATGCGTGTGCAAAGGTACTACTTTTTTCTGATTCTACCAAATCTTTTTGCAACTTTTTTTCGATAAAAATGCATTTTCTTTGTAACTCCCACATTATCAGGGGTTGTTTTCTTTCAGTATTATGAGTGCTTTAATTCCTAAAACGAGCAGAGGCGGATTTCTTTCTCAGAAATCCGCCTCTTGTAAAAGAAAGGGCCGCTCGATGATGTGATGAAACTCCGAATGTATAAACATTTGAGAGTCCTCCGCCTTTGTAATCCACCGGCTTTTCAGCTTACCTGCCTGCTGCAGTTTATGTGGCCCGCCATGAGCAAGAGAATGTCCTCTCGGTTTCAATAGTGTAATTTGATGAGTATCCCGATCGAACCGAAACGACCCTTATTCCTTCTGGCACCCATGCATCATCACGATGCAATGGTGCAAACATCTTAGTCATTATTTGATAATGCAAAGATAATGCAATATTTTGAAACTACCAAATGTTTTAGCTGTTTTCTTCGAATATTTTTTCGAAATATTTTCTCAACTCCGTTTTGTCCTCTATGATATTGCGCAGTTCGTTGAGCGCTTTCTCGTTAGGGGAGTTGGGAATCCATAACCTGATGTATCCGTTTCTTGAATATTTTTCGTCCATGTGCTGGCTGAACCGCTCCCATTGCTGCTCCTTGTCATCATCTGGATTATTTTCTTTGCCATACAGTATGGCGCGCAGAAAAATTTCGTGAACATCAATATCGCGATCGGCTTCTGCCACAATCTTGCCATAGATGCTGCGAGGCTGACGGCTGGATGAAGCCCGATGGTCCTCAACGGCTTCTTTCATGATTTTAATCTGTTCTTTATTGAACCAGCGCTTCAGTCTTGCATCTGCCTGCAGAATCTTGCCGCTGGTGATATGATGAATGGCACGCGGGCCGCTCATCCCCAGGTCGTGGTAAGCGGCTATTACATACACCATATCGATGTCGGCTCCGGTTACCGGAACCAGTTTCAGAGAGTTTCTGATGACTCGGGTAACATGTCTGAGTCCATGACTTTCGCCAAAAGCATTATATTTGGGGAGAATCTGTTTCTCCACAAAGTCCATGATTTCGAGATTTACCTGTTGTTTCATAGATATTCCTCCACTTTGTTTTTATAATAAGGTACGCGCGTACATTATTATTAAAATATTATTGTTCAATTCGCCATTCCGATGATGATCAGGGATGATACAATGCCGAAACAGAAGATGTTCAGAGCTGTTTTGCCCAGAATTCTGTTCAGTTCTCTGCCTTCGCCTATCTTTTTCATCTCCATATAGGTTCTGTTGTGCAGAACGATATAGAGTGATGCAAGCGGCAGGAACATGCTGCTGGCTTCATGCTGAAATACTTCGTATGTGGTTACACCTATTATGGTAATGATGCCCAGATTGCCCAATGCACAGTATAACCGCTCGGCATTCTTCTTTCCTATGTGAACCACAAGGGTCTTCTTGCCGGCTCTCAGGTCGTTGTCATGATCGCGGTAATTGTTCAGAATGAGCAGTGTATCAACTACCAGTCCGCAGGCTACAGATACGAGAACCGCTTCCAGGCTTACTCCCTGCATGGTTTCGGGCATTACGAGATAGTATGTGCAGCATACGGGTACAATGCCGAAGAAGAGCAGTACCAGAAGATCGCCCATGCCCAGATAGCTGAGACAGGTAGTATAGAGAAAACAGAAGACTACGCAACAGATGCCTACGATAACCATTTCCCAACCTCCGAATAGAACCAGCGGAAGCCCTATGGCACAGCCCAGAAGAGTAGTGAGGATGATTCCCCAATTCATGGCTCCCAATGTTATCCAGCCTTCAGCGCAGGCACGTTTCGGTCCCAGTCGGGTTTCGTCGTCATTACCATGTTTGAAGTCGAAATAATCATTCACCAGATTGCTGTCTATCTGCATTACCCATGCAAAGAGCAGGCAGAGTAGGGCTGGCAATGTCTGTATCTGCTGAGCGTCTTTATAAGCCAGCGCAATACCCAATAAAACAGGAACAGCCGCCGCCGTCAGAGTCTTCGGGCGAGCGGCTAGATACCATGCTTTTATAGAATTTGTTTCTATCATATTCTGAAAAGATTAAAATTGAATCTCCTGAAATTCTTAAGGAAAATCAGAAAGATTAATTGAAGAAGTTCCAACTTACTCCAATACGGAACACTCTTTCGTTCATCGGATAATGAGGAGCGAAGAAGTAGTTCTTGTCGCCCTGTCCTGCATTGATGTGGCTCATCATTACGAAGAAACGGGTGTGCTTGATGTGAACGTTGGCGTAAACATTGACGATAGGATAGTTGCCTATCTTTACGTTGTTCTCGCCGTTGCCCTGTACCGTATACTGTCCCATATAAGGTGAATAGTCGGGAGCTTCATAGCTTGTAAAGTAGCGCATGTCAGCACCCAGGTCTACGTTCAGCACCTTTACTACCTTGAACTTGATGTAGAGGTTGGTGTAGGCATTGAAGGCTGGTACTGGCAGAACACTCTCCTTGCTTGAGTGCTGGTAGGTAAACTGGTTTTCCCAGTTCAGAATGCCTAGTCTGAAGTTCTGTTCCAGTTGTGCTGTCAGCAGGTTGATTCCTCCGCTTTCCTGCATCGGCGTTACCATGACTCCTGTTCGCAAACCTTCTTCTGTAATGTCATAGCTCTGCGAGAAGTAGGTGTAGTTCTTGATTTCATCTACAGCCACTCTCAGCTTGGTGCGTGTCTTAGGGAAGGAGAGCGTACCCATGATGCGGGTATGGATGGTCTTGTCGAGATCATTCTCCCACCACAGATGACGGGCGTGATAGTTGCGGTAATAGAACGATGGGGTTTCTCTATGGAAGAAAGCATCGCCTCTTACCTGAAGCGTGTCGCCCAGGAATGGGATGTTCACGTCTACATTACCGTCTATGGCAAGGGTTCCGGCGTCAACACCCGTCAGTCCTATTTCTGCTACGGCATTGTAGTGGAGTGTCTTGCCTTCCTGCTTGCTCAGCTGTCCGCCTACGCTCAGCACATGCTCGTTGTATTTTTCGAAACCGCCTTCCATGGTTGGCAGTTCATAGTGTCGGAGGTCGTAGCTAGCGAAAGCCTTCAAGCCTGCCTTTGCCCATTTATTGAAACCTTCAAGCATGGCAATGGCGAAGGTATTCTTCATGTGCCAGTGCTTGGTCTGGTCGTAGATGGAATCACCGGTCAGCCTGCCTGCATCGTAATATTCATTCAGGTAATAGTCGGCTGGGGTCTGATAAGCTTCGTAAATACGGCGATAGTTGTCAAACTTTACCGTATGGATGAAGCTCGTTACCGGAACATATTCGCTCTTGTAGAAAAGCGAGTCTTCGGCATTTTTCTTCTGGACGGCAAGCAGACTGTCGGCTGCAGCTTTTCCGTTTACTGCGATTCGGGTACTATCGGTCTTTATATCCTTTGCGGCTGAGCCTTTTGCCGGTTCATCGCCTACAATCTTGGCTCCGTCAGGACGTCCGGTGAATTTAGCTCCCTGCTGTTTGTCGTAGGCTTTCTCATCAAATTTCTTGCCTTGTTCCTTGGCTTTCTTTCTGGCTTCTTCCTTCGCATTCTCTTCAGCATTTTCCTTTTTCGAAGCCATGGCAAATTTCTTTGCCTTGATTTCTTCTTCGGTCATCTTTACCTTTCGGCTGAAACCTACGTTGTAGCGGTGGGTAAAGAAGATATGCTGGTTGTCCAGTCGGTTCCAGTTCTGTTCCAGAACGGTAGGAATTTCATTGGTGGCAAACGATTCGGTGTAGATTTCCGGATGTTTGATGTAATCATCGTTGGTAATACCGCCGTTCTCGGTCATCTTCTCATGATTGGTACTGAAGAGGAAGTGTGCCTGATAGCGGTCACCCAGGTAAGATGCCCACATGGTATATTTAAAGTGGCTGGTACTCTGGGCGTTATAATATCCTCTGCCATACTTGTAGTCGAATCTGAAACCGGCGCCTAGCCTTTTGTTGGCATTTACTGCAAACATGGCCTTGAAGTCGTCTTCTCCCGTCACCTTGTCGCCGCAGCTGTTCAGCGTTATGTTGGTGATAGGTGAGTAGGTGTTGGTGAAGTGGAAGTCGCTTACCGGATTTACGATATAATCGTAGGGCTCTGTAAAGATGAAGTTGCCCTGCGTGTTGCGGCGGTCGATGAAGATTCGGTTCAGTCGGGCAGTACCCATGTTTCCGAGGGTATTGTATTCGCCTCTCAGTCCTTCCGTGAAGGTTGAGTTCATGTACATGTGCTGCAAGGTGTCTACTACCGCAGCCTTTGTGTCGCCGAAGCGTTCGTCTACAGTCCATACTCTGATGCCTTTCGGAATCTCCTTGTCTGAACCCAGTGAATCGGTGTTCACCTTGCGGTTGGTTTGAGGACGGAACTGCGAATCTTCGTTATAGTTAAAATCGTTTTGTGCCGCAACCGGGAGGGTTGCAGCACAAAATAGGAGTGATGAGAATATAATTTTCTTCTTCTTCATTATTTCTTAAATAGTCGGATACATACTTCGGCAATCTTGAGCACTACACCCACAATGAGTACGATGTAGGCGATATTGCGGCTTTCTTCCAGCTGGGTCCAGAGTATTACCCCCACGATGGCGAGCAGCATGAAGGCGATGTTGAGATAGTTGCGCACCTTCAGCATGTTGTTCTGGTCGCTGTAGGCCAATGGGCGAAGCCGGCGGTGCTGAGGTCTTACGGCGTAGCTGGTAGGCTGCTTCTGTTCAGTCTGTTCTGCGCCCTGCTCAGCTGTAGGCTGGGCTGTAGCGTTTGCAGGCTGCTGTGCCTCGTTCTGTTGTATCTTGTTGTCTGTATTCTGATTATTCATTTTTCTTCAACTTATTGTTTTACTAATGCAGCTAACTCTGCGAATATCTGGTCCTTGCGGTCGATGGTGCATCTGCGGAACTTTCCGAAGATCTTAGCCAGGTCGTTCTGCTTCTTGTTGAGCGCAATCTTGTCGCTGATTACCTCTTCTGCAGGTTCCTTGAAACCGGTGCTTCTTCCTTCCTCGTAGTTGTAGATGATGCGGCCGAGCGAGAGATTCAGATGATTGTCTGAAATCCTGGCTATCAGCTGGTATTTGAATTCCGTGCGGTCGAGCGAGATGAATGACTGGCTGAAGACGAGCCATTCGTCCATCGTATTGGCGATGACGTGTTCAGCATCGTTTACTAGTGCTACCCGGCTTGCTATGTTCTGGTCGTTCTGTGTCAGTTCACTCATGTATTTTAATACGATGTCGTAAATCTGCTTGGCAGTTTTCCCGTTAGCATCCGTATCGAGTGTGAATTCTATCTTGTTTTCATCATTATATGTGATGGCGCCTGCCAGATATTTCATGTCCACTTTGGCTGTTGTGCCATTTGCCAGCTTGTTGGCAGGCTTGGCAGCCTCCTTTGGCTTAGCGGCTACGG
>CAVBFV010000212.1:0-5593 GCA_963594575.1 Lachnospiraceae bacterium
GCTTGTAGGCTATTTTTGAATAGTTTGCAAGCCGTTTTTGCATCTTATTCATGAGTACACTGCAATAATATAGGTGAAAAATAAGGTTAGTTGTGCAGTTAGTTGTGCAGTTAGTTGTGCAATTTTGAAAAATAAGAAACGAAAAGTTTTAGTTAGTTGTGCGTTTAGGTGTGCAAATATCTATGTAAAAATAAAGTTTTAAATATAGATATAGGACAAAATTACTAGAAAATTTAGTTATATTTAGACTTTAAACAGGGTAAAATCTTGCTAATTTTCTATTATTCAAGGTGTAAAAAACATGTAAAAGCCCTAAGAATTAGGGACTTTCACATATATATATATAAAGCTGATACGTTTCATCTATTCAAGACTAACACAACCAACCACTAATGCCAGTCCTGTAATGTCCTCTTTAGGCAAATCAAATGGAGGGAAGTCCTTGTTTTCTGAAACAATTTTAAAGCAACCTTCTTTTTCGCTAGGCATGATTCTCTTCACTAAAATTCCTTGATCTCTCGTCGCTATCACATGGCAACGGTTCCACTGAATATATTTGGCTTCATGAAGAATAGTGCATGCTATTACATCACCAGACTTGAAATGAGGGTACATAGATATTCCTGATACTTCAATCATGAAGTCAACATGATTGAATCTAAATTTTGGAATGATATAATAATCCTTCACATCACTTTCTTGTATGGAAAAACAATCGTTCCCAAAGCCAGCAGCAGCGTGTTCTGTAACCAGTGGTATGGGAGCAATATCAGAAGGGATTCCTTCCATTGCTGGTATTGCTTCTCTTTTGGTCTCAACATTTTGTTGAACATCGTTCTTTACGAGCATATCACCTTGACCTGTTAGTAACCAAGAGGGATTAATATATCTACATTTTGCATATATTAGCTCTGAGTCAAACGTATTTCTAGCTATCCACGCACTAATCGTCTGTGGAGACACTCCTAACAGCTTGGAAAACTGAGCTTTATTCCCATTGGTAAAATGAGAAATCAAAGCCTCTAACATCGATTTTTTATTCATAATATGTTAAAATTTACAGATTGTAGATAAAAATATCCCCAAATCCTTTGTTGGTATCAACATTTTGTTTATCTTTGCAGCGTGTTTGTTAATTGAACACGCCGCCAAAGATACAAAATATTGGCGAGATACGGATAAAATATTAAGATTTTAACATAAAGAAGATATGAATAAACGAATAATTGTAGAACGAGGTGTAGGCAAGAAGATTGCTTCCCTCATGGGTATAACAACTGAAATGGTTAGCAAATCGCTCAACTATAAGAAGGATTCCCATCTAGCAAGAAAGGTGAGATACATGGCCATTAAGGATTTTGGTGGTGAAATAGTTGGTGATAAGTAGAATATAAAAAGGATGGAATTATGAAAGAGGCATTGAACATGATATTCGGCAAGGAATGGAAATGGTTTCTGAACCTTGCTCCTCAAATGAAGCTTAGACTCATCTGGTTTGTGGTTAGCTTCTGTTTGGCTTGTGCGCTTTCCTTTGAAAGCAGCAGCGTTTTAAGTGTAATAGCCGTGGCTATAAACTTTTGTGCCAGCAGCATTGCTTTAAGAGGTGTACCTGGTGATGGGCTTGAAGAATAAGGATTGACTATCCAAAGATAAATAAATTCAATAAGGAATGGAGTATTACAATAAAATATTGTGTGTTACCTTCGAGGAGTTGGCAGGTGGTGAAGCCCCTGTCATTACCAAAAATACTCTTATGAGCAATGTTGGTCGTGGCAATATCCAATGTGCTCGCCAAGGCAAGGGTGAAGGTAACTATGCTCTGTATGTGTACGCCTCCCTTCCCAAGAAGTACAGAATGAGATTTGAGGAGAAATATGGAGATCCGAATGAAATCCTGGAACGTCAGGAACTGAAGGACTACATGCAGGTAGATGAGGAAGCCCGTAGGTTTTACGAAGCGTTTGAATATGATCTGAACGGTGTTCAAACGAGGCTTTCACAGAAGCTGATTAATGAATATACTCAGAATGCCAGTGTGCTGAAAATGCTCCAGGAGCGAATGAACGAGCTGCAAGCTACGACACACGCCCTGGGTGGTGGAAGAAGAAACGACCTTTGGGGCATCGTCTTCAAGCAAAGCGAGAAACTGAGGGAGAACTTCGGTCACACCCTTCCCAAGAACCTTGCCAGGCTCAAGGTGAAGATGAGTACCTTCAAGAAGGAGGGTTATCCATCATTGATAAGCGGCAAGATTGGCAACAAGAACACCTTGAAGATAACCGAGGAAGCTGGCAGAAGGCTCATTGCTCTGAAAAGAAGCAGGGTTCCTGTGCTGAACGATTCGCAGATCTTCGAGCGATTCAATGAGGAGTGTGAGAGCCGTGGGTGGAAGCCTCTGAAAAGCATCAGCGGCATGAAGGCATGGTTTAACAGTGCAGCCATTCAGCCATTGTGGTATGATGCCGTATTCGGTGAGCATAAATCACACCAGCTGTTTGACCGCAGACACAAGACGGAACTTCCTCAGATGAGGGATGCGCTCTGGTATGGTGACGGTACGAAGCTGAACCTCTACTACAAGGATGAGGAGGGCAAGGTGAGAACCACGAGCGTGTATGAGGTAATAGACGCTTACTCTGAATGCCTCCTTGGTTTCTGCATCAGCGACAGCGAGGACTATGAAGCCCAGTATCTGAGTTACCGAATGGCCATTCAGGTGAGCGGACACAAGCCCTACGAAATCGTATATGATAACCAGGGTGCTCACAAGAAACTGGAGAACCAAAAGTTCTTCAGTAAAATCTGCCTCACCCATCGTCCTACAACCCCATTCAATGGAGCCAGCAAGACGATTGAGAACCTCTTCTACAGATTGCAGAGCCAGGTACTTCACCAGGAATGGAACTTCACCGGACAGAACGTTACTACCAAGAAGGACATCAGCCATCCGAACCTGGAGTTCATCGAGGCAAACAGGGCGAACCTTCCAACGCTCCAGGAACTGAAAGCTCGGTATGTAGAGTTCAGAAAGAAATGGAACGAAATGGCACATCCTGCCACGGGGGAGAGAAGAATCGACATGTATGAAAAGAGCGTGAATCCGGAGACACCAGCGGTGACACCGAATGACATGGTGGAAATGTTCTGGATTCAATGCGACCGCATGAGCACCTTCACATCCAGCGGAATCGAGATAACCGTAAAGGGCAAGAAGCGAACCTACGAGGTGATGAGTGAACCGGGAGTTCCGGACATTGAATGGAGAAGGAAGCACACCTATCAGAAGTTCGTGGTGAAATATGATCCATACGACTTCACGAGCATCCGACTCTACTGGAAGGATAAGGCTGGAGAACTGAGATTCGAGCGAGTGGCGGAACCTTACCTCGTCATCCATCGAGCCAAGCAGGAACAGACCAAGGAAGAGGCACTCTTCATCAGGCAGCAGCGTGAGGCAACCGAACAGAGCCGTGTTGAGAGACAGGTGGAGGCTAGGAAGCTGGAGTTTGATGAAGGTGTAGCACCAGAGCAGCATGGCTTGCGCACTCCTGACCTGAAGGGAATGAGCAAGGAAATGCAGAGACAGCTAGATCGACGTGTACGCAAGTACAGAGGTCAGCCGGAGGAGTTGAGCATCGGCAAGGTTACCAAGAAGATAAGCAACATGGACTGGAGCCAGGAGTGCAAGATTATGGAGTTTGACGATGTGAAGACCCTTGGAAAGACATAACAAACATTTTAAAATAAAGAAAGGAACTGAATCATGGAGTTAACAAACAATGACAAACAACTGATAGCGAACAGACTGAGATTGTATGTTGCCAAGTTCGCAAGCCAGAACAAGGCTGTGGCAAGCATGAAGGGCACGAGTGCCGGAACCGTGAGCAATATCCTCAACGGCAAGTGGGACAACATCAGCGAGGACATGTGGCGCAAGGTGAGTGACCAGGTGGGGCTGGTGAACGGCAGCGAGAAGGACTGGCAGGTGGTGGAGACACACGCCTTCCACGAGATTACCATCGCCCTGAAGGATGCACAGACCTTCAAGAACGTGACCTGGGTTGTGGGCGAGGCCGGATGCGGCAAGACCACCACGGCAAGAATCTTCGGTGAAGAGAACCGTGAGGTATATTACATTCTCTGTTCTGAAGACCTGCACAAGGGTGACTTCGTAAGGGAGATAGCCCACAAGATGGGTATCAGAACCGACGGGTTCACGGTGAGAGAGCTTTGGATCACCATCCAGAACGAGCTGATCAAGATGGATGCTCCCCTGCTGGTGTTCGATGAAGCAGACAAACTCATAGAGAGTGTCTTCCAGTACTTCATCAGCCTCTACAACAAGATTGAGGACAAATGTGGCGTGGTGTTCCTCTCCACTGACTACATCAAGACACGCATTGACCGTGGTCTGAGATGCAAGAAACGTGGCTACAAGGAGTTCTACAGCCGCATTGGAAGGAAGTATTTCGAGCTGGATGATACCACGCCACACGACGTTTATGCCATCTGTGTGGCCAACGGACTGACCGACGAGAAGGACATCAACGAGGTGATTGCAGAATCGAACTCCTGTGAGTACGACTTGCGAAGAGTGAAGAAGAGCATTCATAGAATCAAGAGAATTAAAGCTATCAGAAAATGACAAGAGCATTGACGGTGAAGGAAGTGTTGAAGCAGAAGAAGAAAACATTTGCCTTCAAGGGAAAATGGAAGGATGCCTTCGGTGAACCGGAACGTACAGGAGTCTGGTTCATCTGGGGCAAGAGTGGAAACGGAAAGACCAGTTTTGTGATGCAGCTCTGCAAGCAGCTCTGTGAGTTTGACCGTGTGGCATACAACAGCCTGGAGGAAGGTGACTCGCTGACCATGCAGAACACCTTGAAGCGATATGGCATGAACGAGGTGAACAAATCGTTCTACCTGCTGAACGGTGAGAACATGAGGGAGCTGAGTGACCGACTGGATAAGCGCAAGAGCGTGAACATCGTGGTGATAGACTCCTTCCAGTACACACAGATGAACTACAAGGAGTATATCCGTTTCAAGGAGGCTCACAAGGACAAACTCATCATCTTCATCAGCCATGCTGCCGGAACCGCCCCACGAGGCAGTGCAGCTCAGAGCGTGATGTATGATGCCACCCTAAAGATATGGGTGGAGGGTTTCAAGGCTTTCTCAAAAGGCCGCTTCATCGGAGAGAAGGGTAATTATACCATCTGGGAGGAAGGAGCCAACAAATACTGGGGTGAGGAATAAAAAGGAATGAAAAAGGAATGGAAAAGGAATATAAAGAAGGTGACACCATCTATATTCTGATGGAAGGCGTCATGGCAAGCACATTGATGGATGACTGGGTGAACCATAACTATGGATGTGACATGCTCGTGCATCACTCGAAGAAGCATCCGGGCTGTGTTGTCATAGAGACCAAGAGTCTCATGTGGGCAAACAGAATCATCAAGTGGTATCAATGCAAGAAAGTAACTTATCAAACCAAGTGATTATGGAGGAAGTTATCAATAAGATCATGGAGTTCATCCAGAAAAAGACCGAAAATTTCTCGTATATGGATCAGCAGATGATGTATGAC
>CAVBFV010000213.1:0-5574 GCA_963594575.1 Lachnospiraceae bacterium
GCATTCTGTATGCAGAAAATGGACATAAGAGAATTGCCGACAACACACTCGTTGCCCTGACTCTGATGATTGCAGAAAGCAGAACTGAGGAAAAAGATGTTATGGTAAAAGTAGTCGTCAACTTGATTAACAAAGACAATCAATAGAATTGCCATTAAAAAACCGTACAACAGCTGTTCTACGCATGCACAACAGCTGAAAGACAAGCGCACAACAGCTGATGTGCGACCGCATATCAACTGTTGTGCGCTTCGAGATACTTACTGTTCCAACAACTTCTATTGTATCTCCGAACAACTTCAGTTACTTCTTTCAGATACTTATGACGCATTCTTCAAACGCCAATAACGCTTAAGGAAAGGCATTCAAAGCATTGCGGAAGCTTATTCAAATCATTGTAGAAATCTACTTCGCTGTATCCTTTGAGCTTCGCTTATCACGGCGATAACTGCGATAATCATCCAGCGGAATCTCAATATCAGGTTCCACCAGTTCACCCTCACGTGGCAAGGCAAACTTCTGATACTTGATGTTCAATCCACGCTCTATCCACATACTCTCATAATAGGTCTGGATAGAGAGAATCTTACGGGTTTCCTCATCGATACCCTCCTGATGATAGAGGTCCTCTGTGCGGAAGAGCACAGGCAGATGGTTACCATCCACCATATAAGTAGTATAGGTGAAGAGGAAGTTGGAGTCCGTCTTCAGATGGATGATGCCGCCATCCACGAGGAAGTGGCGATAACGGTTCATGAAATAAGTAGATGTAAGACGCTTGCGAGGGTTCTTCATCTGCGGGTCAGAGAAGGTGAGCCAGATTTCCTGCACCTCATCCTCGGCAAAGAAGCGGTCGATAATCTCGATGTTGGTACGGAGGAAAGCCACGTTCTTCTGTCCTTCCTCTATCGCCTTCTTGGCACCGGTCCACATTCGTGCGCCCTTGATATCCACACCGATGAAGTTCATCTCAGGATAGAGCTTGGCAAGTTCCACGGTATATTCACCCTTGCCGCATCCCAACTCCAGCACGATAGGGTTATCATTGTGGAAATACATCTCACGCCACTTGCCCTTCATATCGAAAGGCACGTCATCTACAACACTATATGGATACTGGAACACGTTCTCGAAACGCTCCATATCCGCAAACTTAGCTAATTTTCCTTTGCTCATTGATTCTTTTTTCTTCGTTTGGGTGCAAAGGTAATCATTTAACGATAATTATACAAATCATATCATGGAATTTGTATAATATTAACGGAAAAAGTTTATTCCGCCTGAATACCGAAGTACTCGTTGAGTTCGGCGATGGCAGCGCCATCGGCATTAGGAAGATCCTTCACCAACTTGCCTTTCTCCAGCAGGAGGATGCGGGTAGAGATGTCGGCAACGAAGTTGAGGTTATGGCTGGAGATGATGACCGTGGTGCCCTGCTCCTTGCAGATGCGCTGAATCATGTGGGCGATAGTCATCTGAGAAGATGGGTCGAGATAGTTGAATGGCTCATCCAGGAGAAGAACCTTCGGATTGATGATCATCGCTCCGATAATGCCAATCTTCTGTCGGTTGCCCTGAGAGAAATCACGGAGATACTTCTTGGTTCCCATGATTTCATCGTGCATAAAGCCCTCAAACTGAGCCAATCGCTCCTGCAGGGTTTCATCGTCAATGTGATAAACATCAGCGATGAAATCGAAGTATTCCTCAGGGGTGAGGAAGTCGATGAGGAATCTGCCGTCGATGTAACTGCCGGTATATTCCTTCCAGGTTTCACTCTCGTTCACCTTCTGTCCATTGCTTTCCACGAAACCATCATCTGCCTGAATTAGGTCGAGAATCAAGCGGAGCAAGGTGGTCTTGCCCGCACCATTATTACCTACGAGTCCTATCAACTCGCCCTTTGCAACACCCAGATTATCAATATCGAGTACGGTATTGCCATTATATATCTTTTTGAGATTCTGAATCTTGATCATATTACTTTGAACTTTGAATTTTGAACATTGAACTTTATGATTACCTTGAGCTTTGAACTTTATGATTAGTAAAGCTATTGAATTCTTCACTCTTCGTTCTTCACTCTTCACTTAATTCTCCTAGCTTTCCATGAACTTCTCCATGCGCTTATACTTGTTCTTCTCGAAGATGGCAGCTATCTTGGCAATGAACCATTTGTGGATGGCGATGCTGAAGACTGCCAGCGTTACGCAGGTGATAAACCATGCCGTCTCACCGAAGAAATAATAGACAGCACAGACACCAGCCAGCGGGAAGAGAAAGGCGATGGCATAAAGATTAATCTTCAGATTCGCTCCCTGCATGCTGAACATGGAAGTCTGGAATATCTCCAGACGGGAAGAGAAGAGTGCCGTAGGCAGATTGAAGAGATTGATGAATACTGCCAGACAGAAACCGCTGATAAGTACCTGGATTCCGATTCCGACCTGCAGGAAAAGGAACGGAAGGGTAAGCAACAAAGCGACAGCACTCACCACCATATAATAATAGAAGCAATTCTGCAGCATCTGTTTAACATTGACAGGCTTGGTCATCAAACCATGGAAGAAGTTTGCCTCAATGCCAAAGGTCCACTGCGACAACACCACCGATGGCAGCAGGATGGCACCCGCCACATAGAGGGTAGTCATAGCCACCTTATCCCCTATTTCCTGTCCCGCTTCTGCTGGAAGCAAGGCAAAGAGATAGGCATCGAAAAGGAAGATGGCAGTAATCATAATCACCATCGTACGGACACGCTTTGCTCTCAATGTGCCGATATATTGCAGACTGAAGAGGTTGATATGGCTGAATCCACGGAACTTGGAAACCTTCTGCTTCTGCTCGTTATAAATCTTTTCGTGATAGAGATAGGCGGTAAGTCCGGTGAATACCGCTCCTGCAAGGAAGAAGAGACCTATCCATCCCATATATACCGGGAAGAAAGAAGCCACAAACATATACCCTATCAGCACGGCAAACATTCCCATCCATCCCAATATCAAGGGCCATTTCAGAATCCACTCTGTTGCCTTGCGGTAGCAGGTGATGTAGATGCCGTCAATATAAGAAAACGCCAGAAACAGAAAGAAGCTGGCAATAACCTGACCTACAGGCAGAAAATAGATAAATACCGGAAGCATAAGCACCGGAAGCACATAGTTCCAGAAACTCATGAGATTGGTAGTGAGCAGGAACTTGTTCCAGATCTTCTCCGGCACAGGGCGCGACTTCACGTAATCATCCATCGCCGTAATATCCCGCTTCATCACCATCTTCATGATGATGTCTGGAATCAGCATACCGACAACGATACCGGCTCCCAACAGGGCAGGCATGTCTTCGCCCCCAAGCTCTCCCCCATTCTCGGTGAAGCTGAGAAAGAAGCTCACGCCCATCACCACATACAGGAAGATGATATAGCACGCAACGAAGGCATCTCGCTTGTGGAAGTTACGGCGCTGCTGCAACCACCAAAGCCTTAAAAGTAATCTCAACATAAATTATTCTTTTTATGGTTTACGGGCACAAAGGTAAACAAAAATATCCGAAATCTCCTACAAAATGATAGAAATAACTTAAAAATAACATTAGATAAAAAGCAAAAGAAAACTGGAAGAGAAGAAAAGAAAGAAAAGGCATATATGTAAAAACGGCATCTCCTCACGAAGATGCCGTTCCTTCTAAACTAATATTAACTTATATATCAACTATTCATCAAAACTATTATAAACCTAAAAGTCTACTAAAACGTATGTCATCTATAACTTATAATACTCTTATTCAGGCTGAACCGGCAAGATGTTATCATCCTCATCATAGAAGAGAGGAGCCACCTTTACGCTGCGAAGCCAGGTTGTATCATTAGATGGCACACAGTCGTGATGGAACAGATACCACTGTCCCTTGTACTCACAGATGCTATGATGGGTTGTCCAACCTACTACCGGTTCCAGGATGACGCCCTTGTAAGTGAACGGACCATAAGGATTATCACCTACAGCATAGCAGAGATAATGAGTATCACCGGTAGAGTAGCTGAAGTAATACTTGCCCTTATACTTATGCATCCAGCTGGCCTCGAAGAAGCGATGTGGATCATCAGCTGGCAATATATTACCCTTTTCGTCAACGATGACAACAGGCTTTGGCATTTCTGCAAACTGCTGCACATCATCCGTCATCATGGCTACACGAGATGGCAATGGGTTCTCCTTGCCTTCAGGGAGATGCTCATTCTTCAACGCCTTGTTGTCCTTGTACCACTGAAGCTGACCGCCCCAGATACCACCGAAGTAGCAGTAAATCTTGCCATCATCATCCTTGAACACGCAAGGGTCGATGCTGTATGACTTGCGGATAGGGTCGGCATTCGGAATGAAAGGACCTTCAGGCTTATCAGCCACAGCCACACCGAGATGGAACACGCCATTATAATCCTTGGCAGAGAAGATGAGATAGTACTTGCCATCCTTCTCTACAACATCGTTGTCCCACATCTGCTTCTCAGCCCATGGCACATCCTTCACATCGAGAATCACACCATGATCGGTTACCTCACCTTCCATCACGTCGTCCATAGAGAGAACATGATAGTCTTTCATCTGGAAGTGACCGCCATCATCGTCGAAGCTTTCGCCGCTATCCCAGTCATGAGATGGGTAAACATACAGGCGACCGTTAAACACATTGGCAGATGGGTCTGCCATATAATCCTTTGGGAACAAATATCTTGCTTTCATTGTTGTTTATTATTTTAAGAGATGTACAATATTATCTAAAGAGATTTTACTTAAAGAGATTGACGATTTCCTTCACCACTGGCTTCACATTGTTGTTACGATCGATGAGCAGTGGATAGTTGGTTCTGCCAGGGATAGGCCAGCCATTCAACCAAGAGTGACCATCGTTGACACCCCAGAAGGTTACACGGCTGATGACATCCTTGTGACGCTCTACAATCTTGAAGAGATCGAGATAACGCTGGTTGAAGAGTTTCTGCGCCTTCTTGTCAAGTCCCTTCACGTATGGATTGTACTTCTTCTGAAGTTCAAACTTCTGGCTGATTTCCGCTCCGCCGAATCCTTCCGGATTAGGAAGCATGTTCATATCCAGCTCCGTCAGCATCACCTTCACGCCTTCACCAGCAAAAGCCTCGATGCTCTTCTCATACTCAGCATAGTCAGGATAATCAAAACCATTGTGGCTCTGCATACCTACTGCATCGATACGGAGACCCTTCGCCTTCAAATCGCGAACCAGCTTGCAGATAGCCTCTCGCTTGGCTGGCTTCGAAGTAGAATAATCATTGTAGTAAAGTTCTACGTTTGGATCAGCCTCATGAGCAAAGCGGAAAGCCAACTCGATGAACTCCGGACCGATAATCTTATAATATAGAGACTTGCGGTAAGAGCCATCATCCTCGAAAGCCTCGTTCACTACGTCCCATCCCTTTACTCTACCTTTATAATGAGTAACCACATTCATGATGTGATTATACATTCTGCCGATGAGCACTTCACGGCTTACCAGATTACCCTTATCATCGGTAAACATCCACTTAGGTGGCTGAGA
>CAVBFV010000214.1:0-5538 GCA_963594575.1 Lachnospiraceae bacterium
ATGGCGCAGATGATGAGCCGCATGAAGGGTATGCCAGGCATGCCTAAGATGCCGGGAATGTAAATCAGTTGATAGTTAATAGTTTATAGCGGCTTTGCCGTATAGCAAACTTGCGATAGGCAAGAATGCCCTATAAACTATAAATTATAAATTATAAACTAAAGAAAGAATGACGTTAATCGACGGAAAGGCGACGGCAGCCGCCATCAAGGAACAGATAGCCCAGGAGGTGGCACAGATTGTAGCCGCTGGTGGCAAGCAGCCACACCTGGCAGCCGTGCTCGTAGGGCACGACGGAGGCAGTGAAACCTATGTGAAGAACAAGGTGCTGGCCTGCGAGAAGTGTGGATTCAAGTCGACCCTCATCCGTTATGAGGAGGATGTTACCGAAGAAGAGCTCCTGCAGTGCGTAGACAAGCTGAACCAGGATGATGATGTTGACGGATTCATCGTTCAGCTTCCTCTTCCTAAGCACATCGATGAGCAGAAGGTGACCATGGCAATAGATTACCGCAAGGATGTAGACGGATTCCACCCAGTAAACGTGGGCAGAATGTCGCTCGGCATGCCTTGTTTCATCTCTGCCACTCCGCTCGGTATCCTCACCCTGCTGCAGCATTACAATATTGAGACCAGTGGCAAGAAATGCGTCATTCTGGGCAGAAGCAACATCGTAGGCAAGCCAATGGCTCAGCTGATGATGCAGAAGCAGTATGGCGATGCTACCGTCACCGTATGCCACTCCCATTCCAAGAATTTGAAGAAAGAGTGTCAGGAGGCAGATATCATCATCGCAGCCATAGGCCGTCCTGATTTCGTGACAGCCGATATGGTGAAGCCGGGAGCCGTAGTCATTGATGTGGGTACCACCCGCGTGCCTGATGCTACGAAGAAAAGTGGTTTCCGCCTGAACGGTGATGTGAAATTCGACGAGGTGGCAGAGAAGTGCTCCTTCATCACTCCTGTTCCGGGAGGCGTTGGTCCGATGACCATCTGTTCGCTGATGAAGAATACGCTGGCTGCCGGCAAGAAGGAATATTACAGCTAGAAAGAAGATAATTATTTCAGAAAGAAGCAGTGCTTAAGTCACTGCATACTTGATTTTTTATAACTCTCTAATTTGTGGGGCAGGGTGCAGGGATGCACTCTGCCTTTTTATCAAGCCGAGAGAAAGAGTGTAAAACAGACACAAATAATATTAATCTAAAAATATAGAAACATGGTAAAACTAAAGTACGTATTTACGTCGGCGCTGCTCGTGGCAGCTGCCAGTGCCAGTCAGGCTGTCAGCAGACAGCAGATGCAGAAGCAAGTAGACAAGGATGCCCCTGCATACACCATACAGGGCAAGGACTCCATCTGTCAGATATTCATCTATTCGCCAGCACCCAACCAGGGGTTGCATCTGGCTTATTTCACCGACGATGAGCGTTGGGTGGATGTAGGACAGCTCTGCGCCAGCGACTACGGTCCGTGGGGAGCTGAAAAGAAGATGTATAACCCCTTCGTGGTAAAAGCCAACGACGGCACATGGCGCGCACTCTGGAGCGTGAACCAGCATGCACCGCAGTTTGCCGTAGCCTATTCTGAAGACCTCATCACCTGGCGCCCGCAGGATTATCCCATCATCCGCGAAAAAGGCGTGAAGGATGTGGCTGCCTATCAGATGGATGACGGCAACTTCGACATCTATCTCAAGACATCCAAGGGCAAGCGATACGTACAGGCAAGCAACGATTTCCGTACCTTCAAGGAAGATACGCTGGAAGCTTCTGCCGACGAGATACTCTGGCAGCGCGACACCGCAACCATCGGCGGAAAACTCTTCCATGGCTGCGATTTCGAGGTGCCGGCAGTGCATCTCAACTACATCCGTTCCTGGTTCCACGCCCTCTCTGAAGAGGCAAAACTCAACGCCCAGCCGATGCCGAAGACCGATGCCGACCTCGCAGCTTATGCCAAGGTAAACCACATCGACCTGCCGGAAGATTCGGAAATCCCTGCCAACCTCAGTATCAATCCGCAGAAATCCCACCGCATCTCCAATAAGCTGATGGGTATCTTCTTCGAAGACATCAGCCGCGCTGCCGACGGAGGACTCTCTGCAGAAATGTTGCAGAACGGCGACTTCGAGTATAACATGGAAGACCACCGCCGCCAGTGGAACGCCACCACGGCATGGGTGGGGGTAGAGAAAGAGGGCATCGCCACCGAAAACGGGGTGAGCCAGAACAATGCCCATTATGCCGTTCTGGGCGCTACACCTATTTATAATATAGGTTGGGACGGCATCGCCATCCGTCGCGGAGCTGCCGTTGAGGGCAAGGAGGGCAAGCATCAGCCAGCCATCTACGAGATGAGCCTGCATGCCCGCTGCATCGATGCCAAGAAGAAAGACCTCACCCTGGCGCTCGTAAACCAGGAGGGATTGCCTGTATGCCAGACCAAGATCAAGGTGCAGGGCGCAGACTGGAAGGAATATAAGGCGCAGCTCATCGTGACCGATAAATATGAGGGCGAACTCGCCAGCGAAGCCACCACCAAGGAGGGCAAACTGGGCAAGAACATCCGGTTTGCCATTTTGCCTAAGGGCGAGCAGAAAGTGGCGGTAGATTTGGTAAGTCTCAAACCACAAGATACTTACAAGGGTCATGGACTGCGTAAAGACCTTGCCGAGGCCATTGCCGACCTGAAGCCTCGCTTCGTGCGCTTCCCGGGCGGCTGCATGCTCCACGGTCAGGGGCTCAAGAACATTTACCACTGGAAGGAGAGTGTGGGGCCGCAGAAAGATCGCAAGCCAGCCTATAACATCTGGGGATACCATCAGACCCGCCAGCTGGGTTTCTATGAGTATTTCCAGTGGTGCGAGGATATGGGAGCCGAGCCGCTGCCTGTATTGGCGGCAGGTGTTCCTTGTCAGAACTCTGTGGCAGATGAGCGCGGAGTGGCTGGTCAGCAGGGCGGAATCCCGATGAGCGAGATGCCGCAGTATATTCAGGACGTGCTAGACTTGGTAGAATGGGCGAATGGCGACCCTGCCACCTCTAAGTGGGCTAAGATGAGAGCCGATGCGGGTCATCCGGCTCCGTTCAACCTCAAGATGATAGGCATCGGCAACGAAGACCTCATCTCTACCGATTTCGAGCAGCGCTACCTGATGATCTGCAAGGCAGTGAAGCAGAAGTATCCTCAGCTCGAGGTGGTAGGTACCGTAGGTCCGTTCCACTTCCCGTCTTCCGATTATATTGAGGGTTGGAAGATTGCCCGCGAAAACAAGCGCTGGATTGATGCCGTAGACGAGCATTATTATGAGCAGCCGGGCTGGTTCCTGAACCATCAGGATTATTACGACCATTACGACCGCAAGGCTCCTAAGGTTTATCTGGGCGAATATGCATCTCGCGGTGCCAATGCGGTAGACAATGCGCTGGCTGAGGGCATCCACCTCTGCAATGTGGAGCGCAACGGCGATGTGGTAGAAATGACATCCTATGCTCCTCTCTTGTGTAAGGACGGATACAGCAACTGGCAGCCGGACATGATTTACTTTGATAATAATAATGTACGCGCGAGCGAGAGCTACAAGATGCAGAAGATGTTCGGTCAGCATGCCGGTGACCTCTACATTTCATCCGTGCTCAGTCTGCCGGATGCGCTGAAGAAATATGTGGGCACCAGTGTAGTGAAGGATTCTAAATCGGGCAAAACCTGGCTTAAAGTGGTGAATGCCTTGCCTCGCACGCTGAAACTCTCGGTTTCTGGCTTGGGAAACATGCAGGTAACCATCGCAGGCAGAAGCGCTCAGGTTTTCGAACTTTAGCTTTCTTCAGAAGATGTTTTCTGATAGAAACGGATAGAACCAATAATGGCTCAGATTATTCATTTTGAGTAAAATAGAATGGAGAAATAGGATATTAAAATGTTCTTTTTCTCCATTTTTTATGTTTTACAGCATAAAATATGGCCAAAAATTTGGTAGTTAATAATTTTTTTTATTATTTTGCACCTTGAAAATGAAGTTTTAAGTAATTTATATAAAATCAAATTTTAGAGAGAAAATGAAAAAGTTAGTATTAATGTTTGCTGCTGCCGTAATGGCAGTATCTGCATCTGCTCAGACTACACAGGAGAGCAAGTTCTTTGACAATTGGTATCTTGGTGTAAACGTTGGAGCTGCTACAAAGACTACTCACAATGCATGGTTCAAGAACGTAAATCCTTCAGTAGGTGTACGTCTCGGAAAGTGGTTTACTCCAGTTTGGGGTGCTGCTGTAGAGGCTGACCTCTATGCTCGTAACCGCAACCTGCCTTTTACACATAAGACTTTGGTTCGTGGTGCAAGCGGTAAGTTCATCGGTACTATCAATGCAACAAACCTCTTCTTGGGTTACAAGGGTGAGCCACGTAAATTCGAAATCATCCCATTGGCAGGCATCGGTGGTTACCACTCTTTCAACCTTCATAATGGCAACCTCAATGCCCTCACAGCTAACGCAGGTGTTGACTTCGCATTCAACCTTGGCGCAAACAAGGCTTGGCAGGTATATGTAGAGCCATCTATGAATTGGTTCCTTCACGACAACAAGAGTGCTTGCAATGGTTGCCAGTTTGATGTTAACAAGTCTGCTTTCCAGGTTAAGGTGGGTGTTAACTACAAGTTCAAGGGTTCTAACAACTCTCACAACTTCACTATCGTAACTCCACGCGACCAGAACGAGATTGATGGTTTGAATGGTCAGATCAACAACCTCCGCAACGACTTGAATAGCAAGGATTCTGAACTCGCAGCTAAGGACAAGCAGATCAAGGATCTCCAGAATGCGCTCAATGAGTGCCAGAAGGCTCCTAAGTATGTAAAGCCAGCTACTGCTACCAATTTGCAGCCAACAGTATTGTTTACTGTAGGTAAGTCAAAAGTAGAGCGTAGCCAGATGCCAAACATCGAGATGATTGCTCAGTATATGAAGAATCATCCAAATGCTAAGGTTGAAATTAAGGGTTATGCATCTCCAGAGGGTTCTAAGGAACTTAACCAGAAACTTTCTGAGGCTCGTGCCAATGCTGTAAAGAACATTCTCGTTAAGACTTACAAGATTAGCGCAAATCGTCTTCAGGCTAAGGGTATGGGTGCTACTGACAAGCTCTTCAAGCAGGTTGAGTTCAACCGTGTTGCTACATTCAATGATAACAATGCAGCTGAATAAAGAAATAAGTAGTTTCAGATATTTGGTCTTGTGACCAGGTCCTCCTAAACTTCGGTTTAGGAGGATTTTTTTTCTTCTTACCTTTCTTACATGTCTGGCCGCCTCGCTTTATACTTTTTCGTCAGGTAATCTTAATAAGATAAGAGTTCAGTGTGGTTAATAAGCTCTTTCTTGTTTTTTTGCACAAAATCAGCAGAAATGAGTATCTATCGTGATAAATTGTAAGCATTTTATTTGTTTTTCTAACAAAAAAACGAAGTTTTCTGAAATTTTATACGAAATTAGTTGGCTATTACATAAATTCTCTGTATCTTTGCAGGCAAATTATAACAAA
>CAVBFV010000215.1:0-5501 GCA_963594575.1 Lachnospiraceae bacterium
CGATACGCTCTACACCACCCTGTGCCAATACAGACTCATCGTCCATATTATATAATTTGTACTTGATAGATGAACTACCACAGTTCAGAACCAATACTTTCATAATGTTAAATGTTGAATGTTAAATGTTGAATGTTGAATTAAGCCTTCTTAGCGTCCTGTGCCTGGCAAGCTGTGATAGCTACCATGTAGTAGATGTCATCTACAGAGCAACCACGAGAAAGATCGTTAACAGGACGGGCAATACCCTGGAGGATAGGACCGATAGCGATGGCACCACCCAAGCGCTGAACGAGCTTGTAGCCGATGTTACCAACCTCGAGGTTTGGAACTACCAATACGTTAGCCTTACCAGCTACGTCAGAACCTGGAGCCTTCTTGGCAGCTACCTCTGGAACGAGGGCTGCATCTGCCTGAAGTTCACCATCGAGATGAAGCTCTGGGAACTTCTCCTTAGCAATAGCTACGGCATCCTTTACCTTGTCAATGATATAAACGCTCTTACCAGTCTCCTTGTTGATGGCATCTTTGGCACTACCCATTGTTGAGAAGCTCAACATGGCAATCTGTGGATCAGCAATACCTGCCACTGACTGAGCTGTATGAGCTGTAGTATAGGCAATCTGAGCAAGCTGGTCTGCTGTAGGGTTTGGAGTTACAGCAACGTCACCCATTACTACAATGCCATCCTGACCATACTGCTTCTGGTCTGTGATGAGCAACATAGCACCACTTACGCAAGTGATACCTGGAGTGCACTTGATAATCTGAAGAGCTGGACGGAGAGTATCGCCAGTAGTGCTCAATGCACCAGAAATCTGACCGTCAGCGCCCTCAGTCTTGATAATCATACAACCGAGGTAGAGGTTGTTCTTAGTTACGAGTTCACGAGCCTGCTCTACGGTCATGCCCTTCTTCTTGCGAAGTTCAGCGAGCTTCTCAGCATACTCCTCAGTCTTAGGGTTGTTTTGTGGATCAACGATAGTAGCCTTGTCGATGTTGTTAAGACCCCACTGAGCAGCGAGATTCTTAATATTGGCAGGGTTACCGATGAGGATGATGTCTGCGAGATCATCAGCCAAAACTTTATCGGCTGCTTTCAATGTACGCTCCTCTTCTGCTTCAGGGAGCACGATGCGCTGCTTGTCAGCTTTAGCGCGAGCTACGATTTGCTGTAATAAATCCATTTTACTTTTTAATATTTTATATATTTTGTTGTTTCCTAAGTAGATCTGTCAAAGTGTAAGGCGCTGTTATCTTGTTTTTCACCTTTTTGCCACATCGACTTTGCAAAAGTACACATTTTCTTTGAAATAGCAGCGATTAAAATGTGTAAAAAAAGCTAAATCGGGAGATTATTCATATCGTAAAGGTTTACGTAGTAGGAAAAGTGATGAATTCTTCACTCTTCGTTCTTCACTCTTCACTTTACTTATATCATCTCCAGAGTAAGGATACTTTCCAGTTCCTCGGCAGAGAGTCGGAGTTTGAACTCGCCCTTGATGGCCACGCTGATTCGTCCGGTCTCCTCGGATACGATGACGGCGATGGCATCACTGCTCTGTGATATTCCGAGAGCGGCACGATGGCGGAGTCCCAGTTCCTTCGGAATATCGAGGTTATGACTCACAGGCAGAATACATCCGGCTGCCATGATGCGCTTATTGCTCACCACCATGGCTCCATCATGAAGCGGCGAGTTCTTGAAGAAGATGTTCTCTATCAGCCGCTGGTTAATCTTGGCGTCTATCTCCTCACCCGTATCCATGATGTCCTTCAGTGGAACGCCTCGCTCTATAACGATAAGAGCACCTACGTATTTCTTCGCCATACTCATACACGCCATCACTATCGGCATGATAGTCTCCTTGTTAGCCTCCTTCTGGCTCTCCTTGCTGGAGTGGAAGAACCGAACCAGCCGGCGCATACCTTTCTGCGAACCTATCTCATAGAGGAATCTACGGATATCCTCCTGGAAGATGACGATGAGGGCGATAACTCCCACGCTCACCAGTTTATCCAGGATAGAACCCAGCAGACGCATTTCCAGTATCTGACTCACAAAGAGCCAGATAAGTACGAAAAGCATGATGCCCACGAAGATGTTCAGTGAGCGCGATTCCTTCATCAGACGATAAACATAGAACAGCAGCGAGGCTACCAGGAGAATATCGAGAAAGTCTTTGATGCCAAATTCTATCATGTGCGTCCCTCCTTCATTGCTTCTATTATCTTCACAGCCTCAGCAGCTTCTTTCACATCGTGCACTCTGAGGATGCTGGCGCCCTTCATCAGAGCGATGGTGTCGAGCACGGAAGTTCCATTGAGCGATGTCGTAGCATCTCCACCCAGCAGCTTGTATATCATACTCTTGCGGGAGATGCCTACCAGAACCGGAAGTTCCATCACGTTCAACTTCTCCATCTCATTATAAATCTGATAATTCTGGATGAGATTCTTGCCGAAACCGAAGCCCGGGTCGAGGATGATGTCCTTGGCTCCCAGGTCGCGCAACTGCTGCACCTCTCTGGCAAAGCCCTTCATCATCGTTTCGAGCGTAGGCTGCACCGACATTAATATATAAGGTACCCTCAGATCGCCCACCAACCGGAACATTTCTGGATATTCCTCCTGTCTCTGCTCCAGCGGTACATTGGCGATACCTGTGATTCCACCTTCTGATACATCGTTGATGATGTCAGCTCCCCACTCCTCGATACACTTGCGTGCCAAGGTAGGGCGATAGGTATCTACGGAGACGGCAGCATCCGGCTGCTCCCTGCGAACGATGTCGAGAGCAAACTTCAGGCGTCTTCCCTCCTCCTCTTCCGATACTTCATCAGCACCGGGACGGGTGGAGAATGCGCCCACATCAATGATGCTTCCACCTTCTTCTATAATCTGATTAGCTCTCTGAGCTATCTCCATTTCTGTCTGTTTTCTACTGCCAGAGTAGAAACTGTCGGGCGTAACGTTCAGGATGCCCATCACCTGAGGGGTACTCAAATCCATCAAGCGCCCCTTGATATTGATTGTATATTCCATCGGATTATAACTCCTTCAACCATTTCTCGCCTGGTTTTGTATATAACCAAGCTAAAAAACTTCCACCGATAATACAGCAAACTAAAAAGAACAATGCCAAATAGCTCATGATTCTACAATTCTTTAAGCCACTTTTTCCCTGGCTTTGTGTAAGTCCAGGCAAGAAAGCTTCCACCTATGATTGTTCCAACCACAAAGAAAAACAATAGTCCATTGTAAACTTCCATAACTTAATATTTTAAAATTCGATTAGCAATGCCCGCAAAAATGAAGGTCATTACTATACCAAATATAATTACTACATAATTTTTAACTCCAAACTCTCCTTGCAGAATTGGAGCAATACCACCAACCCCAGTTCCAGTAAACGTTAACTGAGATAAATTAAAGAAATAGCCTGCCAGCTTTTCCTTCCTTACTTTCGTTTTATCTTTTTCATCTCTACTACCCATAAAGAGCCTCACTTTCTAAAGATTCATCGAATATTTCTGCAAAAATAGAAAGAATATTCGAGATTACCATCATTTTTTGGGAAAATTGTTTGTTATGTCCATAATTTAGATTACTTTTGCACCCAAAATAACAGTTATAGACTATGGATATTTCAGAACTCTATCAGATTTACCAAGCGCACCCAGTGATTACCACTGACAGCCGCGACTGCCCAGAGGGCAGCATCTTCCTGGCTTTGAAGGGCGCATCGTTTGATGGCAACAAGTTTGCCGACATGGCTTTGGAGAAAGGCTGTGCCTATGTGATTGTTGATGAAAAAGAGTATGCCAAGGAGGGCGACGAGCGCTATATCCTCGTAGAGGATTGCCTCACCACCTTCAAGGAACTAGCCCGTGAGCATCGCCGCCACTTCGAAATTCCCATAGTGGGAATCACCGGAACCAACGGCAAGACCACCACCAAGGAACTCGTCTCTGCCGTTCTCGGCGAGAAGTTCAACGTGATGTTCACCCAGGGTAACTTCAATAATGATGTGGGCGTACCAAAGACGCTCTTCCGTCTCTCTCCGGAAAACGAGATTGCTGTTGTAGAGATGGGTGCTTCCCATCCTGGTGACATCCGGAAACTCGTGGAATACGTGGAGCCAACCTGCGGTATGATTACCAACGTAGGCCGTGCCCACCTGCAGGGATTCGGCAGTTTCGAAGGCGTGAAGAAGACCAAGGGAGAGCTCTATGATTACCTCGCAGCCAACGATGCCCTCGTCTTCATCAATGCAGACAACGAGCATCTGATGCAGATGGCCGAGCAGCGCAACATCAACCGCCTCATCACCTACGGCAAGGACGAAAACTGCGATGTTTGGGGAGAAGTCATCTCCTGCGCTCCTTTCCTGAAGTTCCGCTGGCGCACCGAGAGTTTCGACTGGCATGAGGTTCAGACTCATCTCATCGGCTCTTACAATATCGACAACATGCTTGCCGCCATCACCATCGGTCTTCATTTCGACGTGAAGCCTCAGCAGATAGATCATGCCCTGGAGAACTACATCCCAAGCAACAACCGTTCGCAGTTGGAAGAGACGGCGCACAATAAGCTGGTGGTAGATGCCTACAATGCCAACCCATCGAGCATGGCAGCCGCCATCGAGAACTTCCGCGTGATGGATGTGCCTCATAAGATGGCGATTCTCGGACAGATGGGCGAGCTCGGCGAAGTGAGCCACGAGGAGCATCAGAAGGTAGTAGACCAGTTGCAGGCAGCCGGTCTGGAGAATGTATGGCTGGTAGGCGATGAGTTCAAGGATATTCCATGCAGCTACCGCAAGTTCCAGAATGTAGAGGAAGTGAAGGAAGCACTCAAGGCGAACCAGCCTCACGACCATTACATCCTCATCAAGGGCAGCAACAGCGTGAAGCTCTTCCAACTTCCGGAATTGTTGTAAACGGTTATTATCGTACAACTAAAAGGGGTGTTGTTGTACGATTATAGGGTGTTGCCACTAGGCTCGGCAGATGTGCTGACTGCAGTCGGCAGACCTGCTGACTAGGCTCAGCAGAGCTGCTGAGCCTAGTGGGAATCTCTTAGAAACAGACTCCTTGAACCTAATATTCCGACTTCTTGAACCTGAGCAAACGTATTCTTTCACTTGCTCAGTCGTATCCTTGTGCTTGTTCAGTCATATCTGTGTGCTTGCTCAGTCATATCTGTAGGCTTATTCAGATATATCAGTAGGCTCACTCTGCCGCATCATTTCGCTTACTCAGACGTATCTTTTACTTACTCAACCAGCTCGCAGGCTCAACTCCAAAAACTTGTCACATAATTGATAAACGCCTTCATCTTGCGTGATAAAATCTCTGTCCAGTAAGGTCTTGACAGCTCCTTGCACGGTACTTGCACCAAGATGATACTTCTGCAAAAACTCTTGCGACATCAGGGAAGAAGACTTACCTTCCTGAGCAATGGCTATGAGAAGCTGTTTCTGCTTGGCTGTAAGCTGA
>CAVBFV010000216.1:0-5497 GCA_963594575.1 Lachnospiraceae bacterium
CAGATGAGTTTGACCGCAGTTTCCACTGGTTGCGCCCATGGATGAGCGTCATCACGGCTACAGACCCAGACCATCTCGACATCTACGGCACCAAGGAGGCTTATCTGGAGAGTTTCCGTCACTATACAGAACTGATCCAACCGGGCGGTGCACTCATCATCCACAAAGGTCTGGAGATGAAGCAACACGTACAAGACGGTGTCAAGATATACGAATACAGCCAGGACGAGGGCGACTTCCACGCAGAGAACATCAAGATAGAGAATGGAGGTATCACCTTTGATTTCATCTCTCCTATCGAGAACGTAACGGGCGTAGAACTCGGACAGCCTGTGCCTATCAACATCACAAATGGTGTGGCAGCAATGGCAATGGCACAGTTGAATGGTTGTACAGCCGATGAACTCCGTAACGGCATGAAGACCTACGGAGGAGTTGACCGCCGTTTCGACTTTAAAATCAAGAATAACAAACTGGTATTCTTGTCTGATTATGCTCATCATCCAAAGGAGATATATCAGAGTGCGAAGAGTATCAGAGAGTTATACAAGGACCGTAAAATAACAGCCATCTTCCAGCCTCACTTGTATACTAGAACCCGCGATTTCTATAAAGATTTCGCCAACAGTTTGAGTCTCTTGGACGAGGTTATCCTCTGCGACATCTATCCAGCTCGCGAGCAGCCTATTCCAGGAGTAACATCCAAGCTTATCTATGACAATTTGAAACCAGGTGTAAAAAAGAGCATGATTCACAAAGAAGACGTTCTTGACCTGGTAAAGAATCGAGACTTCGATGTTCTAGTTATCTTAGGAGCTGGCGATTTGGACAACTATGTTCCACAAATTACCAAAATACTTGAAGAGAAATAAATGCATATCAATTGGAAGAAAACCATCATCATCGCACTGGATTTGGTACTCGGTACTTATCTGGTATTCGCTTTCACCAGGTTCAACAAACCTGATGAAACGAAGTTGGTATGCACCAAGGTGAACATCAACATTCAAGATGAGATGACGAATGGTTTTCTGAATGCGAAGGAAATCAAGAAACGACTGGAAGCCAGAAAACTCTATCCGCTGGGGGAACCGCTCAAAGAGGTGAACGCCCGCATGATAGAAGAAACCTTAAAGACCAGTCCTTTCGTCAAGACGGCAGAATGTTCAAAGACTCAGGATGGTCTTGTTGACATCTACCTCACCCAACGCATGCCAATCGTCAGAATCAAAAGCATCAGCAACGAGGACTATTATATTGATGACCACAATCAGATCATGCCCAACACGAACTATACATGCGACATTATCATCGCAACGGGCTACATCAACAAGTGGTATGCTAAAAAATACATCTCGTTACTAAGCAAAGCGCTGATGACGAATGAACTCTGGCGAAACCAGATAGAACAGATCAATGTCCTGCCTGATAGAGGAATAGAACTGGTACCGCGAGTAGGCAACCACATTATATATATAGGTAACCTGCCAGAGACCAACCTCATCGACAAACGAGAGCAAGCCATCAACGATTTCGTCAACAAGAAGATGAATCGATTAGAGAAATTCTATAAGTATGGACTCTCACAAGCTGGCTGGAACAAGTATTCGTATATCAATATCGAATTCGACAACCAGATCATATGTAAAAAGCATCAAAATAGCTAATTAGAAAATAGAAACAGATTAAGATAACATATAAGAACTATGCCAAAGGAATTTATTGTAGCTATCGAACTTGGCTCATCTAAGATGACAGGTATAGCAGGTCAGAAGAATTTGGACGGCAGCATCACCGTACTTGCCACCGTAGAGGAAGATTCATCTTCTTGCATCAGAAAGGGTGTAATCTATAACATTGACAAAACCTGCCAATGCTTGACCAACATCATCAAGAAGTTGAAGAATATACTGAAACAGGATATCACCCAGGTCTATGTAGGCGTGGGCGGTCGCTCTATACGCAGTATCAAGAACGTCATCGTCAAGGATCTCCCAGGTAACACCATCATCTCACAAGAGATGATCAATGAACTGATGGATATCAACCGCAACATGACCTATCCTGACCAGGAAATCCTGGATGCTGCAACTCAGGAATACAAGATAGACAACCAATACCAGATAGACCCTGTAGGAATACAGTGTAACCATCTGGAAGGCATCTTCCTGAATATACTTTGGCGGAAGAACTTCTATAACAATATCAATACCTGTTTTGAAAATGCCAACATTCCTATTGCAGAAATGTACCTGGCTCCTTTAGCTATGGCTGACAGCGTTTTGACAGACTCAGAAAAGCGTGCAGGCTGTATGCTTGTTGACTTGGGTGCCGATACGACAACCGTTTCTGTATATTATAAAGGTATACTTCGTCATCTCTCTGTCATCCCATTGGGCGGCGGCAACGTGACCAAAGACTTAACTTGTCTCCAGATTGAAGAGCCTGATGCTGAAAAGATGAAACTCAAGTATGCCAAGGCTTATACCGATATCAACAATATCGACCCGACCCTGAACTACCCTATCGACAAGGATAGAGTGGTTGAAAGCAAGAAGTTCATCGAAATCGTAGAAGCACGCGTAGAGGAAATCGTAGAAAACGCATGGTTCCAGATTCCTGTGGAATTCTCAGATAAGCTGTTGGGTGGTATCATTCTTACAGGTGGCGGCAGCAACATGCCTGAAATCGATAAGGTTTTCAAGACACATACCCACATCGACAAAGTACGCATTGCCAAGTTTGTTTCTCAAACAGTCAACTCCAAGGATCCTAAGATTACCAATCACGATGGTACAATGAACACCGTATTGGGACTCCTGGCAAAGGGAGACATGAACTGTGCAGGTGACGAAATCGGCACTGATCTCTTCAGCAATTCTGCAGAAAAGCCAGTAGCAGCCGAGCAGCACAAGGCTCCTAGAAACCCTAACGAGACTGCCGGCAAGGGCGTTGTTCTTACTGCGGCAGAAAAAGCGGCTGCTGACGAGGCTGCCCGCAAGCAAAAAGAACTGGAAGAAGCTGAGGCAAGACTTCTGGCAGAAAGAGAAGCCGAAGAAGAAGAAAAGAGACGCAAAGAAAACAGTCTCATCCATAAAATGATGAGAGGTTTCAAGAAGTTTGTGAAAGATACCATTTCTGAAGAAGAATAAGATGCCAAAGACCAGGCTATCAGAAAACAGATTTCACAACAGGTTAAATAAAAAATCAGATAGATAAACCCTATAAAGATTATACGACTATGCTAGATAATGGAAACACTCCTCATATTCTTGATTTTGGGGAACCTGAAAAAGAAAATAGCATCATCAAGGTGATTGGTGTTGGGGGTGGCGGTGGAAATGCCGTCAACCACATGTACCGCGAAGGTATACACGATGTGACATTCGTACTCTGCAACACAGACAACCAGGCACTTAACGACTCACCTGTGCCTGTACACCTGCAGCTAGGTAAGGAAGGTCTGGGTGCAGGAAACAAACCTGCCAAGGCACGCCAGGCTGCCGAAGAGACTCTTGAAGATATCAAGAACATGCTCAACGATGGAACAAAAATGGCATTCATCACAGCGGGTATGGGTGGCGGTACCGGTACAGGTGCAGCACCTGTCATCGCCAGAGTAAGTAAGGAGTTAGGTATTCTTACCGTTGGTATCGTAACCATCCCATTCCGTTTTGAAGGTCCTAAGAAGATTGACCAGGCATTGGATGGTGTAGAGGAAATGTCAAAGCATGTAGATGCCTTACTGGTAATCAACAATGAACGTCTTCGCCAGATTTATCCAGACCTTGCCGTTCTCGATGCCTTCGGCAAAGCTGACGACACCTTGAGTGTAGCTGCCAAGAGTATCGCTGAAATCATTACCGTACATGGTCTCATCAACCTCGACTTCAATGATGTGAAGACCGTACTGAAAGATGGCGGTGTGGCTATCATGAGTACAGGTTACGGTGAGGGAGAAGGAAGAGTAAAGAAAGCGATAGAAGATGCCTTGAACTCACCACTCCTTAACGATAATGACGTATTCAACTCTAAGAAGATTCTGCTCAGCATCGCATTTGCAAGCGAGAAGAAAGATAATCCTGGCTTGACCATGGACGAGATGAATGATGTCAACGACTTTATGGAGAAATTCGGTGATGACTTCGAATTAAAATGGGGTCTTGCCATTGACCCTGAATTGGGAAGCCGCGTAAAGGTAACCGTTCTCGCAACAGGTTTCGGACTCGAGGATGTAGAGGGAATGAACCGCCACCTCAAGAAACATACTGAGGAAGAATCTCGCCGTCTCGCTGAAGAAGAGGAGAAACGTGCTGAAAGAGAAGACCGCCGCAAGCGCTATTATGGCAGCGATGGCAATACAACACAGTATAAGCGTCATCCACACATATTCCTGTTCCGCCAGGAAGATTTGGATAACGAGGATGTCATCCTTCAGGTAGAAAACACGCCTACCTATAAGCGTACCCGACAGACTCTGGAAGAAATCCGTAATATAGCTTCCGGTAATACAGAACCTAAAGAAGACAATAATGATGATGCTACAGTACAGGGTGTTATCAGTTTTGCCTAAACAGAGGACATAGCCAACGTCTGTTTCCCGTTTACATCAAGCAAGCGAGGAAACCAGAAAAGACTAAGCAAACAGTTCCTGAAGAACAGCAAAACTCTTCATTTCCGGGAAACCTGGCAAATGAAGTTTATAATACTCCAGTATCACCTCTACACACCTGTTTCGTTCCATACGAGACATTGTGTAGAGGTGCATTGTTTTATAGTCTAAACGGAACAAAGACACAAGCCGCATAGAATCTTCCTTATTTAAATAATGTACATGCGAAGGAACATGAGCTGCAAAACATCCATCTACCAAATCAAAATAATCGCCAGACATACCACTCTCTATATTGGGCATAAAACCCAAATGAAAAGAGAGCTGAATCATAAAGACTATATGGAAATTGGCAATAGCACCTTTAGCATGGTCTAACCATTCGATACTTTCCTGCATGAAAAGATAGAGCGCACCATTAGCCTGCTCATGACGGGTAGCATATGAAAGCAGTTCTGCCAAGAACATGGAAATGCCAAGTTTGTATGGAGAAAAAGGGATATCAGAGAATGGAATCTGAATCGAAACATCCCTAAGGCGCTGCAGATTTGACTTGGGACGATAATCAAATTCTAAATTCAAGACCATGAGCGGTTGGAAAAGCTGCCGTTTCATCTTTCCCTTCGATGACTTAGGCACACGTACCATAAAAGAGAGTCTTCCCAACTTGTCGGTGAAGAAATCCACGATAAGTTGAGAGTCCCCATACTTGATGGTTTGCAATACGATAGCACTAGTTTTTATCTCCATTTTGCCTAATATTAGTGAAAAACAGGGCAAAAATACAAAAAAATGCGCATTTAGCGAAAATTTTCCATGAAAAATTTGCTAGATTCAAATAAAAGTAGTAACTTTGCACCCGCAAATAAGCAATGGTCCCTTCGT
>CAVBFV010000217.1:0-5477 GCA_963594575.1 Lachnospiraceae bacterium
TACCCAATTGGTTCGCTGCAAATATACGACTAATTTCGGAAATAGCGAAAGAAAATAGCGTTTATTTCGCTACGAAACCATTTTTTTATCGTTCGTAGCGAAATAAACGCTATTTTAACTTAGTTTTAACACTTTAATTCTATACTCATTGTCTTATACGTGAAAAAGTTAAAAAAACTAAGTCATAGTTTTCTCCCCCACAACTCATAGTTTCTTTCATCATAACTCATAGGTTTCTTCCCAGCATCTCATAGGTTTCGGCATCATATCCCATTGTTTTCAAGCCAAAAAGGGCTAAAAAAAACAACACGGACAAATTCAATTTGTCCGGACAAATTGTCCGCAGCCTCACAAGTTACTTATTTTCAAGAGCTTACAAGCTATCGGACAAAAGAGCCGGACAAATTCAATTTGTCCGTGTTTTAAAAATCGAGGCTATTCCAGCGTCAGCCATCCATCTTCCGTCCAGTTGATTTTCTTCTGAACCAGGATGCTGGCGCCATTCTTTGGCACGCTGTAACCATGACAGAAGAAGTAATCGCCATCAGGGAAGGAGTAGGCAGAGCAATGACCCATCGCCTCATATTCTTTCTTATCGCCTTCCAGAATCAGCGTACCACCGCCATTGCGCATGTCTCTGCCTGCCTTATCCAAATAAGGACCGGCAACCTTCTTGCTTCTGCCCACGGCAACACGATAGTTGCTCTTGATGCCACGGCAGCAGTAATCCCAGCTCACGAAGAGATAGTAATAATAACCATGCTTCATGATGAAAGGAGCCTCGATGGCATTGGTGCCGGCAAACTTAGAAGTAGGATTCGGCTCTGCAGAAGTATCGCCCACGGCATGACGACGGGCGATGGTCTGAGGCTTGGCGCCCTTCTTGACATGCATCGTCTTCTTATCCAACTTAATCATCTGGATGCCATCCCAGAAAGAGCCCCAGGTAAGCCAAGGGTTTCCCTTCTCATCAACGATGAAATTCGGGTCGATGGCATTCCAGTTGTCTCTATCACCCTTGGAGGCGACGAGGCAGCCCTCATCCTTCCATCCATCCTTATCAGATAAGGAAGTATTGCTCAGCAAACCGATGGCAGAAGTATTCTTGCCAAAGGTAGAACAGGAATAAGCCAGATACCACTTGTTCTTGAATCGAATAACATCCGGAGCCCAGATATGCGTGGTAAAACCCGGCACACTATCATGCGTCCATGCCGGAATTTTCTCATTTGGCAGTACTCCTTCCCTACTTAAGGTCCAGTGCTTGCGGTCGGTTGAGGTCATCTGCGAGATGCCATGACCTGTGCAGTAGAGATAGTACTTGCCATTCTCGTAAGCCATCACGGGGTCGTGGACAAAAGGAGTATCTACAACCAAAGGCTGTTGTGCACGAGACGCAGCTGGCGCTAGCATCATGGCTATCGCCACAATGCCAAAATATTTCATTGCAGTTTGTTTCATCTGTATATCTTCTCTATTTTTTAACAAAAAAGGGGAGTCATAGCTTCACTGCTTAACTCCCCAAAAGATTCTACTTAGATTCTTTTATACCTTAAAAACTAACTAACATTTATTTTTTCTTGCCCCAGAAGCTCTTGCTACCACTGACGCCAGAATATACGATAGTCAACTTGCGAGGACTAGCCTCCCAGTCTACCTCACGCTGTACCTTGAGCTTGGTAGTACCGATGGTGAGGGTGTTGGAAGAAGTATCGAAGTTCCATACCTTCACATTAGGCCAAGCCGTACCACCAGTCATTGAGCCGTCGGCATTGAGTGTAAAATCGGTGCTGACGCGCTGTTTGCCATACTCATAAGCGAGGTCGATACCTTCCCAAGTGCCAACCAGTTCGCTAGCCTTGATAGCCACTTGTGGCACAGCGCCATAACGCTCAGGCATGACAACAGGCCATCCGTTCTCATTCCACTTGATACTGCGCACGCCACCCATCATCAGGGCGTTGCTATAAGCATTTCCACCTACATTCTGTGGGAAACGCTGCTGGGATACATAATACCAGTTGCCCGCGCCATCGTCGAAGACGGCACAGTGGCTGATACCTACCCAACCATATCCCTGGCTGAACTTATAAGGATGAGTCAAGACGGTAGGATTGTCACCTGCGCCATTGGCTGCATTAGTCACTCTGTTGTTCATCGTCTCGTAAGGACCATCCACATTCTTGGAACGAAGCACACGGGTGTTGTAAGGAACATCCAAGCCATCGTAAGCCAAGAAAAGATAATAATATCCATCATGGTATACAACCTCAGGAGCCTCAGCTCCCTGCCAACGACTACCGTTGGTACGAGTGAAGATAAGCTTTCCATAAGGAGCAATCTCATCTGCTGTACCATATGACTTAGGAAGTTCTTTCAAGGTCTTGCCTGTCTCTGGGTTCAACTGCACGGCAGCAATACCGCTGTGCCAAGAGCCATAGATAAGCCAGTGCTCGCCATTAGGTGTGATGATGAACGAAGGGTCGATGGCATTGAACTTGAAGTAACCGTCCCAGTCGCCGGTCGAGTTGCGAGCCCAGTTCTTACCCTTATCAGAAGAAGAGCAAATCACGAAACCCTTGTCTGTCCACTTGTTGCTGGCTGGGTCCGTAGTCTCTGCCATACCGATGAAGGCACGCTCCGTCCAAGAGCCATCATAGGTAGTGCCACCTGTCTTGATGTAGTTGTTCACCACAATGGCATAGTACATACGATAGAGATTATCCTTCACTTTTCTTACGCAAGGAGCCCAATAGCCATAGCTTGGGTTGGCGATAGGAGCCAAACCTTGCTCAGCACGAATCTCGTTCAACTTAGTCTTCACCCAAGCAGGAGCCACCGTCATCGTACCACCGCGATATTCCCAGTTTACGAGGTCTTTGCTTCGACGAGCATGGAAGTGTCCATGACCTTCGTGGGCATTGCCATAGCTGGCATCAGTCTGATACATATAATAATAGCCGTCGGCTGCCTTCATCACCGATGGGTCGTGCACATTGGCAAGATTCCACTGGCTACGCTTACTCCAGTCGGCTATGGATACATAGTTATCAACATAGGTTGGGCACTTGTAGTTTGCTAAGTCGGCATCCGTTGGATCACTAGGTGTTGGAGTCGGCGTAGGAGTTGGTGTAGGCGTAGGCTTTGGATCGTCAATTGGGTCATCGCCTCCACTACTACAGCCTACCGCCAAAGTACAAGCGAGCAATAGTACTAAAGTATGAAGTTTGTTCATTGTTTCCTTACATTTAGTTAGTTTTTATATCCTTTATATTTTCTTTCTAATAAAGGCAGGTCTATGGAAGCCTGTTAGCATCAAGACCTACCTTTATTATTATAGTTTTGCCAAAGATTTCTCTTCGAGGATTATCTGCGGTGAGCACGAGTATAGTGCTTGCGAGCAGATGCTGCTGTATCAAACTTCAAGCAGCTGCTATCTACGGTGAAGTCTACAAAGAGGTCGTTTGCATCAAGTCCATCAATACCATAGTAATACTGAGTATTTACCTTGCCATCAGTACCTGTTGTAATAGCTAAGACGTCAGCAGTACCATTATTATTGTTGGTTACGTAAACAACAACCTTAGCGCCATTCATACCTGCCAACCAAGTTGCCCAGTCAGCCGCACCAGTAGAACCAGCAGTACAATTCTTCCATCCATAAGGACCAGAGTTGTCGCCAGTCCAACCGAAGTTATCCGAACGAACTACAACATACTCAGCTAAAGCTGCATTGCGGAGTACTACTACGTAGTTGTTCCAGTTAGCTGCACCACCCAAGTTAGTGAAAGAGAATGCGCGAGTCTCGCCAGCAGGAACCTTCACGTCTGCATTAAGGTGAGCACCCCACCAACCAGTTGTACAATCCTCAGCACCCAAGATAGCTGGGCTAGGAGTTACGAATGTAGCAGCATGCTTCTCTACTGTTACATCAAATGTTGTCTTCACACCATTCTTAGCAGTTACAGTAACAGCCTGCTTGCCTACCTTCATTGGCACTGCAGAGATAGCCAACTTATCGAGTGTGATATCACGAGTTACACCATCCAAGTAAGTAGCCTGAACTGTCAAGCCCTTAGTATCTACTGGGAATACAGCAGAAGCAGGGTTAGTGATGCCTGCTGCCTCATAGTACTTATAAGTGAGACGAGTAGGAGCACTTACGATATGGAGAGCTGTGATAGCTGGCACAACTTCGAATGTCTTCTGTGCAACGATAGGAGTAGAAGCATTCTCGCCCTTGAATGTCTTGTTATAGATGACGATGAGGTTCTTGGTGCCAGAAACATCCATATTGTTGATGGCAGAGAAATAAAGTTCCTTGGCAGGAATTACCTTGGTTATACCTTCCTCGAAGGTTACGGTAGCAGATACATTCTCCATTGCCTTCTCTAGGGGTGTATTCTCGTCTACTTCGGCAGGAACATTGTTCAACACCATAGAAACCGGAGCCTTATCCTGGGCAGATGTATAACCGCCGATAGGTTCTACGTTGCTCTGCATGAAATCGATGTAAGAGCCCTCAGGCACCAGGAAGCAGCGGATGTTGGTATTGCTCTCGTCTGCATTCAGATTAGCAATCTTAGATGGCTGAATGTAGGTCTTGGTAACAGTACCATTGGTAATCTTCACCATGAAAGTATCTACACGGGAACGGTCAACCGTCAATGTTACCTTACCACCCAATTTATCTACACCCTTGTCTTTATCAGTTTCAAAAGTGAGATTACTCTGCACGCAGCTTCTGTCGATATGGTCACCCCACTCAGAGTTACCGCTTGGCTGGTTATCAAAACGAATAACGCCATACTCGGCATAACCTGTTCCGCCACGATCCACATCATTGGTGATGAAGAGGGCGAAGTTCTTATAGGTGTTAGTTGCAGAAGGATTGATGTTTAGATTGAACACGGCATTCCACTTCTGGTTGTCTTGAACCACATAATACTTTGAGAATGAAGTAAAAAAGGCTGAAGAGAAATCAGTATTACCTACAGTATAGACATCCTCATTCATACCTACTAGCACTTCCTCTGTAGATTGGTTAGCTTTTTCGATTGAATCAATCTTTTCAGAGAGCCAATCAGGAGAGTTGACGCTAAACATGTCACTTCCCTCACATCCAGTCATCGCTGTCAATGCCATGGCTGCCACGCAGAAGACGGATGCTAATTTATTTAGACGTTTCATATTATATCCTATTATAAATATGTAAATGTTATTTTGGTTTCCCTATGGGGCTATCGTTAAGAAACCCCATAGGAATAGATATTATTAGTTGCCCAAGTTAACTACAGGATGAACAGTCCAACCTCTTCCGAAGAAATCAGATGAGTTATCCGTATTCGTATTAGCTGAGTTACCTGTCAGGTTAGGGTTATCATTCAACAAGCCCTGATAGATAGGCAGAAACTCATGACCTGGTACGTATGTATCGTAAGAGCTCTTCACCTCTGAATCAACACCTACCAAAGAGT
>CAVBFV010000218.1:0-5475 GCA_963594575.1 Lachnospiraceae bacterium
GATTCAATACTGCCAAGAAGCGTACCATCAGTATTGAGGTAGGAATGCAGAACGCCGGTCTTGCCACGGTACTTGCCGGCAACTTCTTCGCTGCCCAGCCTCTCGCCGTATTGCCTTGCGCCATCAGCTGCGCCTGGCACAGCATTTCCGGCACCATCCTTGCCGGAATCTATCTGAAATGGGATCGCATGCATGAGAAAAAGTAAATGACTTCTGAAAAAGATAAATACAAAAAAGGTCGTGAGATTTCTGATTGAACCTCACGACCTTTTCTTATATCATTACCTCACGGGGTTAACAGGTTAACAGTTAACAGCCGTTTTTTCTATAGTTACACGAGCAAAGCACTTGAATTATTCACTCTTCGTTCTTCACTCTTCACTTTACCTTCCCTACTTTCCCGTAGTCAGCAGCTGCACGGCACGCTGAACTATCTCGTTTGTCTCGTTCCAAACCTGGAAGTATTGGCTCATATCCCAGATATCTCTTGCTACAAGGGCTTTCAGCTGCAGGGCGAGGTATTTCTTAGTCTGAGTTAATTCTGCCTCATCCTTCGGCTCTATCTTCTCCTTCTTGCCCTCGGCGATAATGCCTTCTATCAGCGAAGAAGGAACCTCGTAGGTGGCGAGGAACTTGTTGAAATCCTTATACTGGCTCTTGAGTTCCTTGCGATGCGCATCGATGAACTTCAGACTCTGGTTGATGACGATGCTCTTGGCAGCCAGCTGACGGTGCATCTTGGTGTACTTGGTTGTATCCAGCGGCACGAAATAATCTGGCATGATTCCACCACCACCATAAACCACACGATGCTTGCGCAAGGTATAATACTTCAGACTGTCTGAAAGATGGATGCTGTCCTGATTGGTGAACTCGCCATGCTTGTAACGCTTGTCCAGATCCATCGCATAATCCAATCTGTCACCTTTCTTATATGGCTTCTGGATGCATCTGCCGCTAGGCGTATAATAATGGGCGATGGTAAGACGAATCTCGCTGCCATCATCGAAGGTAAGCGGACGCTGCACCAATCCCTTGCCGAAGGTTCTGCGACCAACCACTACGCCACGGTCCTGATCCTGGATGGCTCCGGAAACAATCTCGGCGGCAGAAGCGGTAAACTCATTGGTGAGCACTACCACCTTGCCCTTGCGCCATCTGCCGTTAGCCTGCGCCTTATATTCCTGGCGAGGCGCTTTTCTGCCATTGGTATAAACGATGAGATCGCCCTTCTGCAGGAACTCGTTGGCAATCTGAGCCGCAGCCTGCAGATAACCGCCACCATTATCCTCGAGGTCGAAGATAAGGTCTTTCATTCCCTTCTTTTTCAGCGAATCCATCGCTATTGTAACCTCTTTATGACTGGTAAGACCGAAGCTTCCCAATCGGATGTATCCGATGCCTGGACGAATCATATAAGCCGCATCCATCGTAGTTACCGGAATCTTATCGCGCTTCACCTTGAAGATGAGCTTATCCTTGATTCCACGGCGCACGATGGTAAGGTTCACCGTGGTTCCCTTAGGACCACGAAGGCGCTTCATGATGTCTTCCTTGCTCATCTTGACGCCAGAAATGGCAGTATCGTTTACAGCCACAATGCGGTCGCCAGCAATGATTCCCACCTTCTCAGAAGGTCCGTTCGTAACCGGCTGGATAACGAGCAGCGTATCATCTACCATGTTAAACTGCACGCCAATGCCATCAAAACTGCCGTTCAGCGGCTCGTTCATCGCCTTGGTTTCCTTGGCTGTGGCGTAAGAAGAATGAGGGTCGAGCTTTTCGAGCATGCCTCGGATGGCATCCTCTACGAGCTTATTCTCATCCACACTATCCACATAGAGGTTGGTAATGGCAATTTCCGCTCTTCCCAACTTCTCTATCGGGCTGTTCTTGCCCATCTTGATGCGCAGCTGGGCACTGGCAGAAGTTACTGCCAGGAATGCCACCAACGCTATAAATAGATATTTCTTCATAAATTCTTATTTTATTTTTTAGGCACAGGGATAATTTTAAGCCCCCAGGAATAAATGTAACTCCCAGGAATAAAATTAGGCACGGATTACACGGATTTTTTCTAAAAGAATACAAGGGCGCAAGCCTCCGTGTAATCCGTGTAATCCGTGTCTAAAATAAAATCCGCGCCTAAAAAATCCGAGCCTTTTTGTTAACCCATGACTATCAATTCTAATCCAGCGGTGCTGAGTCTTCCTCCGGAATATCCTCTTCTATCACCAGATTTTCGATGATGAAGTTCTGGCGCTCCATCGTGTTCTTACCCATATAATATTCCAGCAGTTTCTGAACCTGGTCGGTTTTATGCAGCGTAACCTGCTCCAATCGCATGTCAGGACCGATGAAATGGGCGAATTCATCAGGCGAAATCTCTCCCAATCCTTTGAATCGGGTGATTTCCGGGTCAGGACCCAAATCGCGAATCGCCTGCTGGCGCTCCTCATCGCTGTAACAGTAATGCGTGATGAAATCGCTTTTTTTCTCCTTACTTCCCAACTTTGCATCCGCATCTGCCACCGCCTGCTTGTTCTTAATCTTGGTTCGCTTGTTGCGCACACGGAACAATGGAGTCTGAAGCACGTAGACGTGACCCTTCTTGATGAGGTCTGGGAAGAACTGTAGGAAGAAAGTGATGATGAGCAGTCGGATGTGCATTCCGTCGACATCGGCATCGGTTGCCACAATCACCTTGTTGTAACGCAATGAATCCAATCCGTCCTCTATATCGAGAGCCGCCTGAAGCAGGTTGAACTCCTCGTTCTCATAAACCACCTTCTTGGTCAGACCGAAGCTGTTGAGCGGTTTACCACGCAGCGAGAACACCGCCTGGGTATTCACATCGCGGCTCTTGGTGATGCTTCCGCTGGCAGAATCGCCCTCGGTGATGAAGATAGAACTCTCCTCCTTGCGCTCGTTCTTGGCGTCGCTGAAATGGATGCGGCAGTCGCGGAGCTTGCGGTTGTGGAGATTCGCCTTCTTGGCACGTTCACGGGCAAGTTTGGTAACGCCCGCCATCGCCTTGCGCTCGCGCTCACTCTCCTTGATCTTGTTCTCCAGAATCTCAGCCACATCCTTGTGGATATGGAGATAGTTGTCTACTTCCTTCTTCAGGAAATCGCCCACATATTTGTTGATGGTTTCGCCACCGTTCGGAGTCATCGTGGTGCTGCCGAGCTTAATCTTAGTCTGACTCTCGAAGACCGGTTCTTCTACGTTGATGGCAATGGCAGCCACCAGTCCGTTTCGGATGTCAGCATACTCATACTTGCCGTAGAACTCCTTGATAGTCTTGGCAATATGCTCCTTGAAGGCACTCTGATGCGTACCTCCCTGGGTGGTGTGCTGACCATTGACAAAGGAATAATACTCCTCGCCATACTGGTTGGTATGGGTGAAGGCAATCTCGATGTCCTCGCCCTTCATGTGGACGATGTCGTAGAGACCTTCGTTGGTCATATTATCGCTCAGCAAATCCTGCAGACCATGGCGGCTCAAGATACGGCGGCCATTGTGCATGATGGTGAGTCCGGTGTTCAGATAAGTATAGTTGCGGAGCATCGTTTCCACGAAATCATCGTGGAAGGAATAGTTCTTGAAGAGTGTATTATCCGGCTCGAAGAAGATAAAGGTACCGTTCTCGTCCTCAGTATCTTCCATCGTGTCGCTCTTCAGAATACCTTTCTCAAACTTCAGATGGCGCACCTTTCCGTCGCGGTACGACTTTACTTCGAAGTGGGAACTGAGGGCATTGACCGCCTTCACACCCACGCCGTTCAGACCGACGCTCTTCTTGAACGCCTTGCTGTCGTACTTACCGCCGGTATTCAGCACACTTACAGCCTCAACGAGCTTGCCCTGAGGAATACCACGGCCATAGTCGCGCACGCTGACACGCAGATTGTCCTCGATATCGATTTCCAGACGGGCACCTGCGCCCATCTTGAATTCATCGATAGAGTTGTCTACCACCTCCTTCAAGAGCACATAAATACCATCTTCCGGCAGATTTCCATCTCCCAGACGGCCGATGTACATACCCGGACGGGTACGCACATGCTCCATATCGCTCAAGTGGCGGATGTTATCATCGGTATATTCTACCGGCTGCTGCTCCTGAGGGGCATTGGTAAGCTCATCAGCGGCATTCAATTCGCTGTTACCTAAGTTTTTATCTTCAGACATGATTTCCTCCTTAGTTATTCTTATTAATTTTCTTATAACATAGCAAATGATGTTGCAATATTCTGTTTATCAGATAATTGCCAACACAACAATTGCTATTTACCTGATACTCTTAATATAGCAGTTGCGGCGCTTGTGAAGGATTGGATCCAAGACGCCCCATTGTCCCTGCACGGCAGCATTTTCTTCCATTTCCACCTGTGTTTCTCCCCACTCGATTCCATACTTCTGATAGATAGGAATCAGGTCGGCAAAGAGCAGCGCATTGGCACCCTTAGCACGGTATTCCGGCTGGATACCGATGAGCAGAAGGTCGACAATCTTGGTTTTATGGAACTTGATGGCGCGCAGCAGATGCCACCAGCCAAAAGGAAGCAACCTGCCCCTATGACACTTCTGCAGTGCTCTGGAAAGGGAAGGCATCGTAATACCGATACCTATCATCTTATGATCCTCGGTAGTCCAGTCTTCTATGGCTGTTACAAAGTTCAGGTCGAGCAAAGACAGATACATCTTGATGTACTGGTCTATCTGCTTCTGTGAAAGTTCGGAATAACCATAGAGATGCTTGTATGTATCATTGATGAGGTCGAAAATCTTCTGTCCGTATCCGCCCTGATAAATATCCTTACGGGTAAGTTTGCGGACATGGAGATTGTATCTTTTCTCTATCATCGCCGCTATCTTGGAATATTTCTCCGGGATGGTATCTGGCACCATCAGTTTATACTCTACATACTTATTATCTACGGTAAAACCCTCCAGAGCCTCAATGTGCTCCGGATAATATGAATAATTATAAATGGTAGGCATGGTGCCTAGCTGGTCAAAGCCCCAGGTAAGCATGCCTTCCGGATCCATATCGGTAAAACCCAGCGGACCTACAATATCTTCCATTCCCTTCTCCTTACCGTATTTCTCTACAGCATTGAGAAGAGCCTTGGAAACCTCGCGGTCGTCAATGAAATCAATCCAGCCGAAACGGACCGATTTCCTGCCCCATTTGTTGTTTGCCTTATGATTGATAATGGCAGCGACGCGACCTGCAAGCTTGCCGTCCTTATAGGCAAGATAATACTCTGCCTCGCAGAACTCGAACGCAGCGTTCTTGTCCTTGCTCAGAGTATTCATGTCGTCGCTGAAAAGATTAGGCACATCATATTCGTTGCCTTCGTAGAGGTCGTAATGGAAGTCGATGAACGTCTTCAAGTCCTTCTTTGTTTCGACCTTTTTAATTTCTATTAATGACATGATTTCAAACTAGTTTGCAATATTATA
>CAVBFV010000219.1:0-5453 GCA_963594575.1 Lachnospiraceae bacterium
ATGAGGCTTTGGCTAAAGCCAAGAAGAATGGCAAGTTTGTTATCTGTCAGGTAGGCGGTAACTGGTGCCCATGGTGCTTGAAGTTTGCTGATTTTGTAGAGAAGAATGCTGCGGTCAACAAGATGGTGAATGATCATTTCGAGTATATTCATGTGAACTACAACCGCAGAAAATCTGCCGGTGATGCAGCTGTAAAGAAGGCAGAGCAGTTGATGAAACGCCTGAACAATCCTCAGCGTTTCGGCTTCCCGGTCTTTGTGGTGCTCGATGAAACCGGAAAGGTTCTCCATATCCAGGATTCCAGCTTCCTGGAAGAAGGTAAGGGATATAACGAAGAAAAGGTGCTCAGATTCCTGAAGAGTTGGACACCTCAGGCTATTAAAGGATAAAGAGAGAGGGTGTGTCATTAACTTATGACACACCCTCTCTCTGTTTCATATTGTAATTTTATGCATTACAAACCTCTTGCTTTCAGGAATCCGGAAGCATCTGGCTTCTCCATACCTGTAAAGTCGGTAAACATTTCCATCTGGTCCTTGGTGTTGCCACGGCTCAGAATCTTATCGCGGAATGCCTGACCAACGGCTGGATCCAAGGCACCATGCTTTGCAAAGTAGTCGGCGATGTTCACAGCCAGCACCTCTGTCCAGAGATAGCTGTAATAGCCTGCAGCATAACCGCCGCCCCATACGTGGTTGAAGTATGATGTGCTGTAGCGAGGAGGAATCTGGGTATTGAGCAAACCGATGTTGTGGAGTTCTTCCTTCTCGAAGGCACCTGCCATATAAGGTGAAGGCACCTCTTCTTCGCTAATCTTGTGCCAGGCAAGGTCAAGACAGGTAGCAGCCAGATTCTCGCCCAGTGAATAAGCGGTCTGGAAGCTGATGCTCTTCAGCATGCGCTCTTTCAGATCGGCTGGCATCGCAGCACCGGTCTCGGTATGACGGGCGTAATGGTCGAATATCTCAGGAATAGAAGCAAACGATTCGTTAAACTGGGATGGCATCTCTACGAAATCGCGGGCAACGGCTGTTCCTGAAAGGGTATTGTACTTGCAGTCGGAAAGGATTCCGTGAAGTGCATGACCGAATTCATGGAACAGGGTAGTAACCTCATCCCATGTGATGAGAGATGGCTGACCCTCCGGTGCCTTGGCATTGTTGCATACATTATATATGATAGGCAACTGGCCGCGCTGCTTGCTCTGCTTGGCAAAGGCGCTCATCCATGCACCGCCACGCTTGGTAGGACGGCGGAAGTAATCGCTGTAGAAGAGGGCGATTGGCTTGCCGTTCTTATCGCTCACCTCAAATACCTTCATGTCTGGGTGATAGGTAGGAATATCCTTGCGCTGCTTGAAGTTCAGTCCGTAAACACGATGAGCGGCATAGAACACACCGTTCACCTGTACGCTGTCGATGTTGAAGTATGGCTTAATCTCATCATCGGTAATGTTGAGCATCTCCTTCTTCATCTTCGCAGAATAATAGAAGCGGTCGTATGGCTGCAGTTTGAAGTCCTTGCCCTCAGTCTTCTGGGCATACGCTTCTATCGCCTTGGTCTCAGCATCAGCCTTAGGAGCATATTCCTTGATGAGCTGCTTCAGGAAATCATCTACATTCTTGCTGTTCTTAGCCATCGTCTTTTCGAGCGAATAGTCGGCATAGTTGGCATATCCCATCAGTTTGCCCTTCTCGGCACGCAACTTGGCAATCTCGGTTACGATAGGGAAGGTGTTGAAATCTGGGTTGGTTCCATCGGCACGGTGGATGCTTGCCATATACACCTTCTTGCGCAGTTCGCGGTTCTGGAGATTGGTGAGGATAGGCTGCTGGGTGGTGTTGATGATGACGATGCAGTAAGGTGCCTTGCCTCCGCGGCTCTCTGCATCTTTCTTGCATTGTGCAATGTCAGCATCGCTCAATCCGGCGAGTTCTTCCTTGCTGTTCACCCAAACCACGGCGTTGTTGGTAGCGGCAGGAAGAAGATTGCCCCACTCCTGCTGCAATTCAGAGATGCGGGAGTTGATCTGCTTCATGCGCTCCATCTTCTCGGCAGAAAGGAGGGCGCCTGAACGTACAAAACTCTTATAGATAACCTCAGTAAGGCGCTTGTCTTCGCCCTTGAGCTTCTTATATTCGTTGTCGTAAACATACTTGATGCGCTCGAAGAGTTTCTTGTTGAACGAAATCTCATTATCGAGTTCGGTCAGCAAAGGAGTAGCCTTCTTCTCGGTTTCGGCGATGCCCGGAGTCTTGTGGGCGCTGGTGAGACCAAAGAAGATGTTGGTCACCTTCTCGAGCAGCGCACCGCTCTCCTCGTAGGCGAGGATGGTGTTCTGGAAGTTAGGCTTCTTCTTGTTGTTTACAATCTTCTGAATGTTGGCACGCTGCTCTTTGATAGCCGCTTCGATGGCTGGCAGGTAGTCGCTCTCCTGAATCTTGCTGAAGTCAGGAGCACCGAATGGAAGACTGCTCTTTGTTAAAAGAGGATTCTGACGGTTACCGCCCGCAGTCTGTGCGAACGATGAGGCTGGCATCTGCAAGAGTGTTGCAGCCAAGCCCAGGGTAAGGAAAGTCTTGTTAAGTTTCATCATGTTTCTTTGTTTATTTGAAATTCGTTTGCAAAGATAGTGATTTATTTCGGATTATCGCATTTTTATTCATATTTCTTATGGAAAATCAGCAGACAGATGGCTCCTGCCAATGCCATCGGCACACCGATAAGGGCAGGAAAGTTGTATCCTAATCCCATCGCTACCGGAATACCACCGAGGAAAGCTCCCATGGCGTTACCCAGATTGAAGGCGCCCTGAATGCAGCAGCCGCCCAGCATTTCGCCACCCTTGGCATGCTTCACGATGAGGAATTGCTCAGGCGATCCGATGCCGAAAAGACAGGCACAGCAGATGAACATCAGCACCACTGATACCCAGCCGAAAGGGGCGAGGAAGAAGGTGAGCAGAAGTGCCACTGCCGCCAGAAACTGGAGATAACAGGTAAAGCGGCCCGGCTTGAAGCGGTCGGCAAGCAAGGCACTCACCTGATTGCCTACTACCATTCCGCCGCCTGCAAGAATCATCAGCAGAGAGATGCTGGCTGCGCTGAATCCGCCCTCCATCTGAAGCAGCGGCGAGATATAACTGAACCAGCAGAGGATGCCGCCATTGCCCAGGAAGGTGGCGGCGATGATGAGCCACGGAGCCTTGTTGCGGAGGAAATGGAACTGTGCCTTCATACCGTTGTTGGGCAGCGCTTCTACATCTGGAACCCATCTGTGAATCATGTATAAGGTGATGAGTCCGAGCACGATACAACTGACAAAAGGTACTCGCCAGCTGAACATGTGACTCAGGAAGGTTCCCACCGGCACACCCAGCAGGTTGGCCACCGGCATACCTGCACACATCATCGCCACGGCATTGGTTCCCTTACCCTCTTTGGCAATCTTCACCGCCACGATGGTACCCGTTCCGAAGTAGGCGCCATGAGGCAGACCTTCTATAAAGCGGGCGCAGAGCAAGAGCCAGTAGTTAGGTGCTACTGAGGCGATGACAGCTCCGAAGGTGATGAGCGAAGCCAGGAACATCAGGATATTCTTGGGTCTGTATTTATGCATGAGTATCAGTGAGAAGGCTCCGGCGCAGACGCCGAGTGCATAGATAGAGATGAGATGTCCTGCTTCCGGGATGGAAACGTTCATGTTGTTGGCGATGTCTGTGATGATGCCCTCGATGATGAATTCAGCGATGCCCAAGGTAAAGGTACCCAGCGCGAGTGCAAATAGTCCTTTTTTCATTTGTTCTTATGAGTCAATATTATCCTTAAAAAATAGTTTCTCTCTTATTTTATGTCTTTGTAAGACAATTTCTTAAGCCTTTTTTACATATCCTCCATCGACAATCCTTGGTATCCGATATCGAATTTCTTGAATTTTCCTGTAGCCTGGAAGAAATGCTCGGCTTTATCTTTTAAAATGCCGAGATTTATATCCTTAGCTTGGCGTTTTACCTCATAAAAAATAACCTTCTGCTCCAGTTCATCGGCAGCGATAATATCGATTTCATTCTCTCCCTTTCTGTCCCACCAGGAGGCTATCTGGGTATATTCTTCGCTCTCTATCATCTTGGCAATAAAATATCTTTCCAGAACCTTGCCGGTGTATGTAGTGTAGCTCTTATCCATGACCATTTTTAGTTTTTTATTGGCGCCAACCTCTATCATGTATCCATATTTGTAGATGTAGCGAAACCAGACGCGAAGGAAGTTGTCTTCTATCTGATAGCGAATGTTGCGATTGGTCTTTTGGAACATCGGTATATAACGGGAGATCAAGCTATAGTCGTTCTCCAGTTTGGTGAGATAGCCCGAAAGTTCTATTTTCATGATGCTTTCTATTTCACCTCGAGTTGTGTAGCCTGAAGCGATAAGTTGCAGTATCTCGAAATAGCGGGCATAGTCTTTGCCAAATTCTTCTATCAGCATATTTTTTCCTTCGTAGATGAAATAAGAGTTTTTTGCAATAAACCGCTCTGTCATCTGTTCCTTGGTCGTGGCTCCTGCATCCATCATCATTTCTACATATTCTGCTACTCCGCCTGTATAACTGTAGAGAGCCAGTAGGTCATCATTGGTATAGGCAGAATTATATGTAGAGAGAATTTCCTTGATGACAGAAGGGGGAAATGGAGTGACTTTTATTTCTCCAGTCTGCCTACCATAAAGAGGTTGCTTGTTATTTTTAAAGATGATGTTCATAAGTGAATAAACAGAACCGCAGACCACAAGATTAATATGAGCTTCCTGTTTGTTAAGGTCCCATATCTTTTGCATATCTGAAAAGATTGATGGATTAACCCGCTTGAAATCCTGAAACTCATCAATGATGAGAGTGATAGGGCGAATCTTGGATAGTTGAAGCAGATATTTAAAGATGTCAGCAAAGCGTGTTACTTCACCGAGAATAGGAAGCTGAAGTTTGCTCGTCATCTCTTCGATAAAATCTCTGCAGAGTTCTGCTTCTGATTTTCTTGCAACAAAGAAATACAGCATATCCTGAACATTCTCGTATGCTTTTATCAATAAGGATGTCTTACCGCTACGTCGGCGTCCGGTTACGATTGTAAAACGGGCCGTTTGCAAAGATAGATTTCTTATCTCTTGCAATTCTTTTATTTCGTTTTGTCTTCCAAAGAACTTCATATTTCTATAATTTTACAGTTTCTTTTTGATGTTATTTTTTCGAAACCGCTGTTTCGGAAATAGCGGTTTCGAATGCAAAGGTAATAAAAAAGCCTGAATATCAGCTTGCTTGTTTGCTGATTTAAGTTTTTTTATTTGTTTGTGTGCTTCTTGTTTTTCCGAAATGGCGGTTTCGAAAGTAAAAATGATGGAGTTGTCAGAATTGACAATAACTCTATATAATAAGGTATGAATGCAGAAAGAAGAGGGGTT
>CAVBFV010000220.1:0-5398 GCA_963594575.1 Lachnospiraceae bacterium
GTAAGTGTTTAACAACTTAAAATAATTATCTTTATGAATCCAAATTCAGATTTAAAGAACAATGAGAATGTAATGGCAGTTAATGCCGAGTCATCAACAATTAAGGCAGCTAATGCCAAGTCATCAACTGTTGATGCAGGTTATGCCAAGTCAAGAATTTCAGAGTATGCTGCCCGCTTTGCTGCATACAGCGATGAGCGTTTGAAGCAGACCGTGGATCACGAGCGCAAGGTCCGTGGTTGGGGAAGCGAGCGCAGTTACTTCCTCGCCGCCCTGCGAGGTGAGTGCGAGAAACGGGGCATTGATTACTGTACGTGGGTATAGATGCTCAAGTACGCGGGCAGAAAATGATGCGGATTTCTAGAAGACGCAAGGCAATGCAGAGAGCTGCTGCATGATGGTCTTTGCCATGCGGGAGTGACCGGCATCGTTTGGATGAAGACGGTCGGTATCCGGTTTGTTAAACATCTGCGCACCAGCATCGTAAAGAGGGAAAAGACCCGAAAGGGAGTTGAGGTCGATGACCGGAACTGCCCAGACATTGCCTGTTTCCTTGATAGCTTTCACGTATTCATCGAAGAAGATGCCTCGCGCATTCTCGTACATCTCATCTGGCTGGATGTTCTTGTCACCACTGGCAAAGAGAGCACGATGCACAGGAGTCATCACCACGATTTGCTTGGTTGGATACATCTGCTTCAACTTCGACATGGCGATGTTGATGCGGCCTTTCAATGTATTCTTGTCCATGCAGAAGTGGCGGTGGCGGCGCTGTACCATTTCGCTTGGCTTGTGGCGGGCTACTCTCACGCTGTCGAAAGTCTCCGTGTACCATTCGCCTACAGGCACACCATTGTTGTAATCGTTGGTACCCATAAAGATGAGAATGGCATCGAAATCATCACCATGTTCCTTCTGCAGTTGGTCTGCCTGACGGGGAATATCGTTCCACTGTCTGCCGCTCACACCATAAACGTAAGGGGTGATGCCGAGCCAATCCTGCAGGAATCCCCAGTATTTTACTTTTGATGCCTTGATGTTAGGGTCTGTGATGGAGTCGCCGAAGTAAGCCACTTTCTTTCCCTTCCAAGGATGCTGAAGGTTCTTGAATGCCTTTTCTTTTTCGGCAATTTCTTTCTTGCTCATCGCCTTCTGGGCGAAGGCGGGTAGGGTTGGCATCGCCAAAGTCAAGGCGAGTGCCAGGATAATCATTGTTTGTTTCTTCATTGCTAGTTTGTTTTTAATTCTTTTCTGAGTGCAAAGGTACGGCAAAAATCCCAAACGGCGCAACATTTATTGTTCAAATATCAGTCTTTTTCTGTTTTTTTTTGTAATTTTGCAGCCGCTAATAGAAATGAGTATTTATAATAGGTATATTATTAAGGATGACAGTCAGTTTGAGTAATTTGAGTAATTTAATTGATTTGGCGCGCAAGCGAGTGGCGGTTGCGGCTTATTATTTTGTACCGGGAGTGGTGTTTGCCAGTTGGGCAAGCCGTATTCCGGATGTAAAACAGATGTTACATCTGAGCAACGGACAGCTGGGAACTGTGCTCTTTGCCATCCCTATCGGCCAACTTCTGATGATGGCTTTCTCGGGTATCCTTGTGAGTAGATTTGGCAGCAAGAAGATGCTGGTTCTCTCTGAGTTGCTCTATGTTCTGGTTCTTTTCTGCATCGGTAGCAGTACTACGGTTTTTCATCTGATTTTGAGTCTTATTGCTTTCGGAATGATGGCGAATCTGATGAACATTGCCACCAATACGCAGGCATGTCTGGTAGAGAAGATGTATGGGCGCAACATCATGTCGTCGTTTCATGGTCTGTGGAGTCTGGGTGGATTCTCCGGTGGTATCATCGGTGCCATCTTTGCCAACACTTTGCTCCCGATAGATGTCCACTTTGGAACTATCCTGGCTCTGAGTATTCTCATCGTTGCTGTCGGTTTCCGCTTTCTGATTAATGATGCCATGGCGAAAGCAGAAGAGGAGGATGTTCCGAAGTTCTCTTTCAAGACCATCGACCCGATTCTGTTCCTTTTGGGACTGATGGGATTTGCAGGCATGTTCTGTGAAGGTACCGTTTACGATTGGAGTGGCGTATATTTCTCATCAGTAGTAAAACCTGATGAGGCTTTTATCCGTGCGGGCTATGTGGCTGGTATGGGTGCGATGACGTTGGGTAGATTCATGGCTGATGGGTTTGTTACGAAATACGGCCCAGCCAGAGTATTGAAGGTTTGTGGTGGTTTGATATTGGGCGGTTTGTGGCTGGCTGCTGCCTTGCCTTATCTCATTCCTGCCACCTTGGGTTTCCTGCTGGTAGGTTTCGGCATCTCTTCGTCGGTTCCTATCTGTTACAGTATCGCCGGAAAATTGGGAACCATCAAGGCGAGCATCGCTATTACCATCGTTTCGAGCATCAGTTTCTTCGGTTTCCTGGTAGGACCTCCGGTTATCGGATGGCTTGCTGAGGCTACCGGTCTCCGCATTGCCATCAGCATTGCCGCCTGCCTGGGTCTGATGATAGCGTTTGTTGCTGCAAAGGTAGGAAAGAGATTATCCTGAATAAGGAAACGGTTGATGTCTTCTAATGATATGATTGATGTCGTTCAGGTATATGACTGATAACGTTCTAGTATTTGACTAAAGTCTTCCGAACAGTTACTTGAAGTCTTTCAGATATATAGAATAAGTCTTCTGGATATATTATATAGTAAGCCGCACAACAGCTGATGTGCGCTTGCACAACAGGTGTTGTGCGAGCGTCGCTCAGCTGTTGTGCGGCTGTCGTTCAGGTGTTGTGCGCTCTCTTTGTTTGTTTTCTTAAAGCAGACACCTTGATTAGATAAACAAACATCCTATCTGGAAGACCAGGGCTGATACTACCCATGCCAATAGCGTGGTGTAGCCGGCGGCGAAGCCTGCCCATTTCCAACTGCCCGTCTCGCCCTTGATGGCTGCTATCGTGGCAATGCAAGGGAAGTAGAGCAATACAAAGAGGAGGAAACAGTAGGCGGTGAGCGTTGCCTTCGCTGCTGCCTCGGCATCGCTGTAACCGTAGGTCTTCTTCAAATCAGAAGTCATCTGCTTCTTCAAAACCTCGTATTTTCCGTCTTCATCGTTGTAATCCTGGTCGTCAGAGAAACTGTCGTTGTTGCTGTAGAGCACACCCATCGTTGAGGCTACAATCTCCTTGGCACCTACACCGGAAACCAGACCCACATCCAGTTTCCAGTCGAAACCCTGTGGGGTGAAGATAGGCTCGATGGTCTTACCGATTCTGCCGATATAGCTCTGTTCCTGCTGAGCCTGGTTATCAAGTTCTTCATTATGAGGGAAGTAACCCAAAGCCCAGACGATGATACTTGCCACGAGGATGATGCCACCCATCTTCTTCAAGTACTGCTTACCCTTCTCCCAGGTATGTCTGCCTATCGCCTTCCAGGTAGGGAAGCGGTAAGGAGGCAGCTCCATCACGAATGGGGTATCTTCGCCCTTCACCACGAAACTGGCAAAGATGCGGCTCAATATCACGGCAAGGAAGATGCCGATGAGATAGAGTGATACCATGATGAGCGAACGGTATTGGATGGCAAAGAACGTTCCGATGACCATGATGTAGATTGGCAGACGAGCCGAACAGCTCATCAATGGCAATATCAGCATCGTAATCAGACGGGAACGGTGACTCTCGATGGTTCTCGTTGCCATCACCGCAGGTACGTTACATCCGAATCCCATAATCAGCGGAATGAATGACTTGCCATGCAGACCCATCTTGTGCATCAGCTTATCCATGATGAAGGCGGCACGAGCCATGTATCCCGAATCCTCCATATAAGAGATGAAGAAATACAGAATCAGAATCTGTGGCAGGAATACGATAACCGCACCTACACCACCAATCACACCATCTACCAGCATATCCTTTACCGGTCCATCCGGCATTGTGGTACTGATGAATTCGCCCAGCCATGCCACGCCGTCCTCAATCCATCCCTTAGGAATCTCACCCAGTACGAAAGTAGCAGAGAACATGATGAACAGCAGGAGAATGAAGATAGGGAAGCCTACATATTTATTGGTCAGGATGCTGTCGATGAGGTGGGTTACCTGATAGGTATCCTTCGCCTTGCCCGGTTCATAGCCTGCTTCCTGCAATGCGCCATGAATAAAACCATATTTGGCATCCATGATGGCGGTTTCGCTATCCTCCAGGGTCTCTTCCTTCACACGCTTGGCTGCCTCGTCACGGGCTGCGAAGATCTCTTTAGAAGATTTCAGATGGCTTACGTATTCTTCGGCGTGCTTGTCATTCTCCAGCAACTTGATGGAGAGATATCGGGTAGAGTAGCGCTGGCGGATGGAATCATCTGCCTTCAGATACTTCTGGATATGCTCGATGCCGTTCTCTATCTCATGTCCGTGGTTGATGTGGATATGGCGATAGTGAGCGCTGGAATCCTCCTTGCCTTCGTAAAGTTCGATGATGGTCTCGAAGAGTTTATCTACGCCTCGGCCATTGGTGAAGACGGTAGGAATCATCGAGATGCCGAAAAGTTCGCCCAGTTTGTCGTAGTCGATATTATCGCCACGCTTCTCGGTTTCATCAAACATGTTGAGAGCGCAGACCATACGGATGTGCATGTCTATCAGCTGGGTAGTGAGATAGAGGTTGCGCTCCAGGTTGCTGGTGTCGATGACATTGATGACGATATCCGGCGTGTGCTCGATGAGCTGCTTGCGCACATAGAGTTCTTCCGGAGAATAGGCAGAAAGCGAATAGGTACCCGGCAAATCTACCAGATTGAAGTGGTAGCCGTTGAAATCGGCTTCACCTACCTTTGCATCCACGGTTACACCACTATAGTTGCCTACACGTTCGTGAGCGCCCGATGCAAAGTTGAAGAGGGAAGTCTTACCACAGTTAGGGTTACCCACCAGTGCCACGTTGATGACGCGGTGGAGTCTTTCTGCTTCCTGTTCAGCCAGGGCTTCGTTGCTGGCATTGTCTTTTCTTTCAGCCACGAGCATTTTGTCGCCGAGTGCCTGCTCATCGCTATCGTTGGAATCTACTACTTTTGAGTCAATTACCTGCTGGCGGTCTTCTTCTTCCGCCTTGCTGAGCTTTGCATCGTTCTTGGCTTCATCAATGGAAACCACCTCTATATGGTCGGCTTCGCTGTGTCGGAGTGAAACCTCATAGCCCATAATCTTGTATTTTACAGGGTCCTGGAGTGGGGCGTTGAGAAGTACATCAACCTTTTTGCCCTTGATGAATCCCATCTCGATGACTCTCTTGCGGAAGCCACCGTGACCGGATACCTTGACGATAACGCCACTTTCACCTGTTTTAAGTTCTGATAATTTCATATATCTTTCCTTGTTTTAATCTT
>CAVBFV010000221.1:0-5398 GCA_963594575.1 Lachnospiraceae bacterium
TAGCTGGGTCCTTGCGCCACTCGTGGAGCAACTCTACGTCTTCCTGCTTGATGTAGCCAGTCTCCAGAGCCTCTGCCACTACGTGCTCATAGTCGGTCAGAGTAACCAGCTTTACGTTAGCATCAGCAAAAGCCTTCTCGGCGATAGGGAAACCATAGGTGTAGCTAGCTACCATGCCCACAATCTCGTTGCCGTTTTTGCGGAGAGCCTCTACTGCCTTGAGAGAGCTGCCGCCGGTAGAAATCAAGTCTTCTACTACCACAACCTTAGCCTTAGGGTCGAGCTGACCTTCGATGAGGTTCTGCATACCGTGATCCTTTGGTTTAGAACGAACGTATACGAAAGGCATGTTCAGTTCGTCAGCAACCAAAGCACCCTGCGCGATGGCACCAGTAGCTACTCCGGCTACAGCATCAGCCTCTGGGAACTGCTCCAGGATAGCGTGAACGAGCTCAAGCTTTACATAATTGCGGAGTTCTGGGAATGAGAGAGTCTTGCGGTTATCGCAATAGAATGGTGACTTCCAGCCAGAAGCCCATGTGAATGGATCATTAGGCTGCAACTTGATAGCCTTTACTTTCAATAACTTAGATGCGAATTCTTTCTTCAGTTTGTCCATAATCTTTAAAGGATTAAATTATTATTAATTATTTTGCAAAGGTACAATGATTTTTGCACACGGCGGCTATATTTAGGGTTAAAATGTTTTAACTCTCGGCAAAAAGGGCCTTTAGTCGTGTGCGAAACCTACAGTCAGCACGCTTATCTTCATCTTTCCGGCTGCTTTTATCAGGGTTTCCGCACAGGAGATGATGGTGGCTCCGGTGGTGCATACGTCGTCGATGATGAGGATATGTTTGCCTTCGAGCTGCGTGATGGGGTGCTCGCCCTGCCCGTCATGATAGGTTGCTGCGGCTTCAAAAACCTGGCTCACGTTTTCCTGTCTTTCCTGCCGGTTCTTGTGGGTTTGGCTTTCGCTAAACTTTTTCCTTCTTACGGCATCCTTGATGATGGTCAGATGGGTGAGTTGCTGGATGCCTTTGGCGATGAGAAGGCTCTGGTTATAGCCGCGTTCTTTTTCTCGTTTTCGGGTGAGCGGGATGGGGATGATGGCGTCTATTCCGTCGAAGAACTGAATGCCTAACCCCTTCTTTGCCAGCATTCTGCCCAGATAGATTCCCATTTCAGGATGATGCATGTATTTCAGCTGGTAGACGGCTCTAGCCGATGTGGCATGGCTGATGTGATGGAAGAGAGCGCAGCAGCGTTCGATGGGAATCAGATGCCAGAAGAGTTTTGCCATCTCGTTGTCGTAGGGCTGTTTCCAGGTATCGGTTCCCGGCATGCGGAACAGACATTTTATGCATATCATCTCCTCCCCGCCAGCGAGCACATTTCCGCAGATGGCGCAGGTTCGGGGGAAGAATAAATCTAATATGTCTCTTAACAGGCTGGTACGCATGGCTTTACTCTTAATTTTGAGGTTTGGATATTAAACTTGATGCTTTGCTTTAGAATTCCTCTTCGAAATCGATGTCTCCCAGATCTTCTTCCTTCATCCGGTCGATGCATTTGTGGATAACCTCCATGCTGTATCCTCTTCCCAGGGCAAAGCGGATGAGTTTCATCGAGCGTTCATAGTCGTTCTTTGCCTTGATGGTTTTATATTTGTTTTTCATCAGGGGCAGGAGGGTTTCCATATACAGGTCGTCTTCTATCTCTTCGAAGATAGGGTCGGAGATGTCCTTCGGAATATGTTTCATCCACAGCGCCTGTTCCACCTTCCGGCGTCCCCACTTGTTGTATTTTATCTTGTCGTTGATAAAGAAGCGTGCGAAACGTTCGTCGTCGATGAATTTCTTCTCGGTCAGGAATTCCATGTTTCTGGCGATGGCATCTTCGGGCAGTTCCCACTTCTTCATCTTGTCGATCATCTCTTGCGAGCAATGTTCGGCTTGGGTGCAGAGGGTGGTGAGCTTCAGGAGCGCCTGCTGCTCGGTCATCGGCTTTTTATACTTTGAACTTTGAGATTTGAACATGATGATTTTACTTTGAACTTTGAGATTTGAACATTGAACTTTATGATTTTCCGGCTCGCATCATTCTCTGCTTTCCGAAGGCATCTTCCTTTGTATCAATAGCTTTAAACCCCAATCCTTCCAGCATTTCCCTTGTTTCTTTTTCGTAGATAGGATTGATTTCGAAGTATAATGCACCTCCGGATTTGAGGGCAGAAGAGGCATATTCGGCGATGGCTCTGTAGAACTTCAGAGGCTCTTCATCGGGCACGAAGAGAGCGATTCCAGGTTCGTGTTCCAACACATTCTTCTCCATATCCGCTTTCTCCTTTTCGCAGATATACGGGGGATTGCTCACGATGATGTTCCATCTTCCGGTATCCGATGTTTCCGCCAACTTCAGGGCATCCTGATATTCTATTTTTACGTTACCGGCATCCAGTAGCGCAACATTTCCCTGTGCTATCTTCAAGGCATCTTCCGAAATATCCCAACCCGTAACCTCCGAGCCGCCGATGTCCAGTCCCAGCGTAATGGCGATGCAGCCCGAACCCGTACAGATGTCCAGGATGCGGATGGCGTTTTCTTCCTTCTCTCCTTCCGTAATCCCTTTGTTTTCAGTCGCATCTTTTTCTATCCACTCGCAGAGTTCCGCCGTTTCGGGTCTCGGAATCAGCACGCCCGGCTCTACATGGAAGGTTCTTCCTGCAAAGTCAGCTTTGCCCAGAACATACTGTACAGGTTCGCCTTTTTGCAATCTTCTGATAATTTCTTCCAGTTTTCTTTCTTCATCTGCAGATAATTCATTAACTTTGCCGCAGATTATGTCGGTCAGCGTCATTCCGTACTTCACATCGAGCACGGTGCGGACGATAGCCTGTGCTTCGCCCGCCTCATATAGAGGGGTAATGGATTGCCAAAGTTGTTGATACGTTTTCATCTCTAAATCGTATATTATGATTTGATTTGAGAGCAAAGGTACGACATTTTATCGAAAAGTAAGTAAAAAACGAAGAAAAGTTTTAGATATGGAACAAAATAATGTTTCTTTTCAGAATGTGAAGACGGGCGAACCGTTGTCGCAAAAGGAAATAGACGAAATGTTTATGCGCCGCTGTCTGCAGCTGGCGAAAAACGGAAGAGAGAATGCCAAACCCAATCCGATGGTGGGAGCCGTTATCGTGAGTGGGGATGGCAGAATCATCGGCGAAGGCTATCATGTAAGATGCGGAGAAGGGCATGCTGAAGTCAACGCCTTTGCATCTGTTAAGCCCGAGGATGAGCATCTATTAAGCCAAGCTACCATCTATGTGAGTCTCGAACCCTGCTCTCATTACGGCAAGACGCCGCCTTGCGCCGATTTGATAGTAAGAAAAGGAGTAAAGCGATGCGTTTGCGGCTGCGTAGATCCCTTTGCCAAGGTTCAGGGCCGCGGTATCCGCAAGATTCGCGAGGCAGGCATCGAAGTAACAGTAGGAGTTCTGGAGGCGGAATGTCTCGAACTCAACAAGCGCTTCATCACCTTCAACACCCATCAGCGTCCTTACATCATCCTGAAATGGGCGCAGACCGCGAATGGCTTTCTTGACAACGGGGGTAGGGGTATGGCTATTTCCTCGCCTTTCACCAAGATGCTCTCCCACAAGTTGCGTGCCGAGAACGATGCCATCCTCATAGGCCGCGTAACCGATGAGCGCGACCACAGTCAGCTCAACGTTAGAGATTGGAGCGGCAAGGACCCGATGCGCCTGGTCATCGACCGCCATCATCCTTGTTTCGAAGGTCTGGATTTCTCACGGGGCAAGACGGAAGTGTTGCAGCAAATCATGCAGTACTTATATAATAATAAGGTGCAGTCGCTTATAGTAGAGGGCGGCGCCATCACCCATCAGGCATTCCTCGATGCTGGACTTTGGGATGAAATCAGGGTAGAAACGTTGTTATCCACATCTGTGGAAAACGTGGTAACTGCCGGAACGCCAGCGCCAAAGCTCCCTCATAATGTCAGGCTAATCAGCCACGAGGCGTATGATGGAAATGTTATCAACATCTATGAGCGGATATAATCTTCTCATAGATTTACTTTTTCCTTCGGCCAGCGATTTTCAACAGATTTAGTGGGGCGTATGCCCAATTCAACATTTAACATTCAACACTTAACATTCTAAAAAAAGATGAGTAACAGATTTACATCGCGCCTGAGCGATGACGACGATTTCAAGCGAGACGAACTGATACGTAAGATAGAGCATTCGGTAGAGCAGATGACGCTCTCTGAACTGGAAGCCCTGTCCTACGATATGTTTACCAAGGGTTATATGGAGGATTATTAGATTCTCTTTAATCGGGAACAGCCGATGAGAGAAACGAAAATAGCCAACTGGCAAAAAATAAATAGCCAACTGGCAAACCGTAGACAGCCGACTAGCGCATGTGTTGCTAGTCGGCTGTTTTACTGAAACAGTTATCTAAAACGCTTTATTTTGTTTTCGTATAAGCTTCCTGCCAAATACTCTTCACTCTTCACCTTATGCTCGGAACCCCCTGTGTTTATCGGCATTCCGAGGGGTGAAGAGTATTCTGGCACTCTTCACCCACTCTTCACCACTCTTCACCTTCAGTCGTATCTTGCGCCAATTCTCTTAGCGGTTTACAAATCCGCCAAAACAGAGTGGTGAAGAGAGGTGAAGAGTGGTGAAGAGTGGGTGAAGAGATGAAAAGAACTCTTCACCCCTCGGAATGCCGATAAACACCGGGGGTCCCGGCCGAAAGGTGAAGAGTGAAGAGTATTTTGATGATAGCTTCGTATTCTTCAATTGTCGTCATGATTTTTATGTTGTTTCGTTGTCTTGAAATGTGAAAATGATAGGAGCGTTATCCGTTGTCCTGCTTTTCCAGATAAAATGTAACATGGTAGCCCGAGATGGAAGCATCGGAGAGTCCCAGTTCGATGTTTTGCATCATCAGCATCTGGCGGGAGAGGGATAGTCCGATGCCCGTTCCGGAAGATTTGGTGGTGAAGAATGGAATGAAAATCTCTCTAGCCACATCGGCAGGAATCGGTTCGCCGTTGTTGCTGAACAGCAGGATGGAACGCTCGTTTTGGCTTATGCGGACATCGATGTCGGTAGCATGGGCTTCGATGGCATTCTTGATGAGATTGATGAACACCTGGCGCAGCATGTTGCGGTCGGCTTCCAGCGTAGCATCTTGGGGAAGGGAAATGTGCCAGCTGATGTCGGGATAGAGCGTCTTGATGCTTTCCAGGAAAGAGGCAAGCGGAAGGGGTTCTACGACAGGAGCCTGAAGCTGGGTGAGCTTGCGATAACTATCTACAAAGTTGGTGAGCGACTTGCTGGTGTCGTGAATCGCCTGAATGC
>CAVBFV010000222.1:0-5390 GCA_963594575.1 Lachnospiraceae bacterium
ATGACTGGTGACAACAGTTTCCATTACGCCACCGAAATTCATTTCTGCCATAATTTTTATTTTTTTTGTGCGGCTTGCCGTTTGTGGAGCCGCGGGTTATACTTGTCCATACGGATGCGAGCTGTATTCTTATCCAAAGAGAGCCTGTTTGATCCGTCCACCCCCTATCCAAGAAGGCGGCTCTGGGTTTATTTTTATTTTCTGAGTGCAAAGGTAAGCAAATAAAATGAAACTACCAAATTTTTCTTTCAATTTTTAATAAATTTAGCCTTACTTCTTACAACTTCCACCTCATTTGCGTCATTTTTGCCGTTTTTTGTTATCTTTATGCAGTATTCTTGCATTTTTTCTGCCTCACTTGTTTCTTCCAAATAGAAATGAAGTTGGTCTCCCTGGTGACTTTCTGCTACGTAAGCTATCTCAAATCTTTGCAAAAAGTGATTTTTGTAATAATCCAGATCAAAGAGGTCGAGGATATGTTCGATGTATTTCACCGAGTTGATGTGCCCGTTAACATCTACATCATGATAATAGGTGTCAATGGTTCGCACCAGCTTGGCATCCTTGCCCATTTTCACTCTCGAACTTGCCTGGATAGGACAAGGTTTTTCCGAATCAATATATTCTTTGATAAGCCCGTCGTGAATTTCAAAAATATCAACAGGCTGTCGGGTTTCCGTATCAATCATTGCCCACACGCTCTTGCCGTAACCGTAAACCTTGGCTTCTTCGGATGAAGATGCCTTCCCGCAGATTTTGAAATCTCGGGATGTGAAATATTTCATGGCACTCTCGCACCAGGTTTCTACCACAAAGCGGTCGTAAGACTTCGGCATCTCTGCCATCTCAATGGCCAGTCGGCTGAGAACCCATGTTTTATGTCGGGGCATGAGGTAGTTCATGCCGAACCCGCGGTCGTTGCTGTGAAAATCGGCAGCATTGAGCAGATGATTTCCGAGATGGCCCATAAAGAGATGGCTGCTGAAATCGCAGTGGAAAGGCTCAGATAGGAATTCGTAACGCCCTACCTTATCTAATATTTTCTGTTCCATAATATCTGTCTCGTCCTTTTATCTTGTTGTTTGTCTTGTTGTTTTAAACCGAAAAAGCCCCCTGCTCCGCTAGTTTGAAGCCAGGGGAACAAAGGGCATCAAAATATGAAAGAAATCTAATCTTCTGAATTCTGCTTGAGATAATCAGAGATGGGTTCGTCAAAACTTCTCGTAACAGCGATTCTGCCGCTTCGGGTATACTGAAGGAGGCAGTTGTAGCTGTTGAGCTGCTGGAAGAGGTCGGCGATGTCTTCGGTAAGTCCTGCCAGAAGCACGGTGCTGTAGGTAGGATTCACCTCCATCATGCGGGCATCATGCTTGCGGATGGTGCGCGAAACCTCTGGATTTTCTAGCAATACCGGAGTGGAAATCTTGAAGAGAGCCACTTCATGGATGAAGATTTGGTCGTCGGTGTAGTAATCGCTCTTCACCACGTCAATCTTCTTCTCTATTGCCTTGTTGATTTTCTCAATCTGCTCTTCATCACTCCAAACCGTGATGGTATACTTGTGTATATTCTTGATACTGCTGGCCGAAACATTCAAGCTCTCGATATTTACCTGTCTGCGAGTAAACACGGCAGTAATCTGATTCAGGATACCGGCAATGTTTTCTGAGTAAACAAGCAATGTATATAATTTCTTTTCGTTGTTATTCTCCATTTTTCCAAATTTTAAAATAATCGGTTACTTTTCGGAGTCTTTCCTTTTCGGAGGATGCTCCCTCATGAAGGAATTTACACCTTATTATATATAGCCGAAAGCTTTTAATAATTCAACTCGAGTTGCATCTCATCTACACTCTTGCCCGGCAGCGTCATCGGAACGATGTCTTCATTCTCCTTGATGGCGCACTCCAACAGGTAAGGACCCTTGGTGCTGATCATCTTCTCCACCTTAGCCTGAAGGTCCTTGCGGTCTATTACCACATCGTATGGTATGCCGTAGGCCTTGGCAATCTCTGCATAATGAGGATTCATCATGTGGGTGAAGGAGTGACGGCCGCCGAACATCAAGTCTTGCCACTGGCGAACGTTGCCCAGATAGTTGTTGTTCAGCAGAATCATCTTTACCGGTGCCTGCTGCTCCATGATGGTGCCCAGTTCCTGGATGTTCATCTGGAAACCGCCGTCGCCGAAGAAACAGCAGATGGTGCGGTCGGGAGCTCCGAAGGTGGCACCGATGGCTGCCGGAAGGCCGAAGCCCATGGTTCCGAAACCACCACTGGTTACGATGCTCAGCTTCTTGGTAAACTTGAAGTAGCGGCTACTGATCATCTGGTTCTGACCTACGTCGTTTACGAGAACTGCTTCATTATGAGTAGCTTCCGTTACCACGTTGGTCACCTCGCCCATAAGCAGCGGTCCCTCTGTAGGGTGGATATCCTTCTCTATTACCTTTTCCTGTTCCTGCTGGCGGTATTCCTCGAAGGAATCTCTCCACTCGCGGTGAACATTCTTGTTCAGCAGACGGGTAATGGCTGGCAGACTCTGCTTGCAGTCGCCCACCACAGCCACATCTGTCTTGATAACCTTATCAATCTCAGCCTTGTCAATGTCCAGGTGGATAATCTTTGCCTGAGGAGCATACTTAGAAGGCACGCCTGTGATACGGTCGCTGAAACGCATACCGATGGCGATGAGCACATCACACTCCTGGGTCTTCATGTTGGTAGCATAAGAACCGTGCATGCCGAGCATACCCATGTTGAGCGGGTGGTTGCTAGGCAGGGCAGAAAGGCCGAGCAGGGTTCTGCCGGCAGGGATATCTGCCTTCTCGAGGAATTCGATGAGTTCATTATGTGCACCGCCAAGCTCTACTCCATGCCCCACGAGGGCGAATGGTTTCTTGGCATTGTTGATGAGTTCGGCAGCTTCAGCCACCGCCTTTTCATCTATCGTAGGATAAGGGTTGTAAGATGTAACCTTCTCACATTTCACTGGTTCCCACTCGCATGTAGCCACCTGCGCATTCTTTGTAAAGTCGAGCACCACAGGTCCCGGACGTCCGCTGCGGGCGATGTAGAAAGCACGGCTCACAGCCCATGCCACATCCTCGGCACGGCGTATCTGGTAAGACCACTTGGAGATTGGCTGGGTAACACCCACGAGGTCTACCTCCTGGAAGGCATCGGTACCCAGGGCACCTACGCCTACCTGTCCGGCGATGACTACGATTGGTGTAGAATCCATCATGGCATCAGCGATGCCGGTCAATGTATTTGTAGCTCCAGGACCACTAGTGACAAGAGTAACGCCCACTTCGCCGCTGACTCGGGCATAACCCTGTGCAGCGTGAGCAGCAGCCTGCTCGTGACGTACCAAGATGTGGTCAAACATCTTCTTTTCACCTCTCGTGTAACCGTACAGTGCATCAAACACTGGCATGATGCTGCCGCCCGGATATCCGAAGATGGTTTTAACATCCTCGTTTTTCAGGGAGCGCATCAGTGCTTCGGCTCCTGTTATTACTTCTTTTGCCATTTATATGTTATTATTCTGAATAATTCAAAAACTTTTCTTTTCTCAAAGACTCTAAAAACTGTCTTTTCAAAGACTCTCGAAGACTAGTCGATGATTCTCACACCGCCCTTATCTGCCGAACTTACGCTCTGGGCATAAGCGCGCAGTGCCTTGCTAACCACGCGGTTGCGCTTCAGCGGCTGCTGTGGGCGTGCTGCGAGTTCCTCGTCAGAGAGCTTCACATTGATGGAGCGGCTAGGGATATCAATGACGATGATGTCGCCATCCTTAATCTTGCCGATGTTACCACCTGCTGCAGCCTCAGGACTGATATGACCGATACTCAAGCCTGATGTACCGCCAGAGAAGCGGCCGTCGGTGATGAGGGCACATTCCTTGCCCAGGTGACGGCTCTTGATGTAAGAGGTTGGGTAGAGCATCTCCTGCATGCCAGGGCCACCCTTCGGACCCTCGTGGGTGATGACTACGCAGTCGCCTGAGTTAACCTTTCCGCCGAGGATGCCTTCGCATGCATCTTCCTGAGAATCAAAGCATACGGCCGGACCCTCAAAATGCCAGAGCACTGGGTCTACGCCGGCTGTCTTTACTACGCAACCGTTCTGGGCGATGTTGCCGAAGAGCACTGCCAGTCCGCCATCCTTGGTGTAGGCATGCTCGAGGTCGCGGATACAACCCTCGGCGCGGTCGGTGTCGAGACTCTCCCACTGAGCATCCTGACTACCCATCTGGGTAGAGAACTTTCTGCCCGGTGCTGAATGATAGATTCTGTCAGCCTCGGCATCAATCTCTGTGCCGGTAATATCGTATTTCTTCATCTGCTCATCGAGTGTCTTGCCGTCAACACGCTTTACGGCGCCGTTGATCAGACCGCCCTTGTTCAGCTCGTTCAGGATACCGAGGATACCACCTGCGCGGTTGCACTCCTGTACACTGTATTTTTGGGTGTTAGGGCTCAACTTGCAGAGGCAAGGCACCTTGCGACTCAATTGGTCGATGTCTTCCATCTTGAAGTCTGCGCCAGCTTCCTGAGCTACTGCCAGCAAGTGGAGCACGGTGTTGGTGCTTCCGCCCATGGCGATGTCCAGGGTCATGGCGTTGAGGAATGCGTCTCGGGTAGCTATATTGCGTGGCAATACGCTCTCGTCGCCGTCCTCATAATATGCATAAGCGTTCTTAACTATCTGGCGTGCAGCATCTTTGAAGAGCTGGATGCGGTTCTTGTGGGTAGCAAGAATGGTTCCGTTGCCTGGCAAACTCAGACCGATGGCCTCGGTGAGTGAGTTCATTGAGTTGGCGGTAAACATACCTGAGCAGCTACCGCAACCTGGGCAGGCGCACTGCTCAATCTGCGTCATCTCCTCGTCAGAAACGCTTGTATCAGCACCCTTAATCATAGCTGTAATCAAGTCGGCGTTCTCACCCTTCCAGCGTCCGGCTTCCATAGGTCCACCTGAGCAGAACACGGTAGGAATGTTCAGTCGCATAGATGCCATGAGCATACCTGGGGTTACCTTGTCGCAGTTTGAGATGCAGATCATGGCGTCGGCCTTGTGAGCATTGACCATGTATTCTACAGAGTCGGCAATGATGTCACGGCTTGGGAGGGAATAGAGCATTCCGTCGTGTCCCATTGCGATACCGTCGTCAACGGCGATGGTATTGAATTCGGCTGCGTAGCACCCCATAGCTTCGATTTCCTTCTTGACGATCTGACCGATTTCATGAAGATGGGTATGACCTGGCACAAACTGAGTAAAGCTGTTCACGATAGCAATGATTGGTTTACCAAACTGCTCGTGTTTCATACCTGCAGCTACCCAGAGTGCTCGGGCACCTGCCATTCTTCTGCCTTCAGT
>CAVBFV010000223.1:0-5381 GCA_963594575.1 Lachnospiraceae bacterium
CATCATCATCCTGCCTTTCGGACAGCATGCCATCTCCTGGTTTGCCCTTGCAGCCCTCCTCGCTGCCATCATCATGGTAAGATTGGGAGTCTGGTACAAGGCACGACTGGCTTACGTGGTGAACCATCCGCAGAAACAACCGCTTCTCAATACCCATATTTCTAAAAGGGTGAAGTATTGGGCACTGTTTATCCTCATCATGCTCGTGTTCTCCAAGTATTTTTATACGGCATGCATCACGAGCTACTTCACCTTCTTCCTGATGGATAAGTTCGGTGTCTCGGTACAGACTTCACAGCTGTGTCTCTTCGTGTTCCTTGCAGCCTTTGCCATAGGAACAGTGGCAGGAGGAATGCTGGGTGACAAGTTCGGCAGAAAGTATGTCATCTGGTTTTCCATTCTGGGAGCAGCACCTTTCGCCATCGCCATGCCTTTCGTCAACTTCACGTGGACCATCATCTTTACCTTCCTGTCAGGATTGATCATTGCCTCGGCTTTCTCTTCCATCGTGGTATATGCCACCGACCTGATGCCAGATAAAGTAGGACTGATAGCCGGCATTTTCTTCGGACTGATGTTTGGTTTGGGAGGTTTGGGCTCTGCTTTCTTCGGCTGGTTAGCTGACAAGACGAGCATCGAGTTTATCTTCCAGGTGAGTGCCTTCCTGCCATTGCTCGGCATCATAGCAGGATTCTTGCCGAATACACAGAAGAAAAGCGTTGAAGAAACGGATGAAAACGCAAAGTAAATGAAAAACTAAAATGATAAGAGAATATTAACAAATGGAACAAGAAGAAAAGAAACAGAAATCTCAAGCTGCAGAGAATCAGGCATCCTGCTCGTCTCTGCAGCCAGTTGAACCACATCCTTTTATTTCTGTCATACCGCTGGCAGTACTTATCACCCTCATCGTCCTGGTTGTCAAAATCTTCCCTGATGATGCCCTGGCTGGTGCCTCTCAGGTGGCCCTCATGATAGCCACAGCCGTTTGTGTAGCACTCGGTATGGGCATCTATAGGATGAAATGGAATATCTTTGAAGAGATGATCAAAAAGACCGTGGGCGATGCCGGAGTATCTATCCTGATCCTGCTGCTCATCGGAATGATGTCAGCTACCTGGATGATCAGTGGTGTGGTACCCACATTAATATATTATGGTGTACAGATCATGTCGCCAACCTTTTTCCTTCCCTGCGCATGCATCATCTCCAGCATCATTTCTGTGATGACGGGAACCTCATGGACCACTATTGCCACCATCGGTATTGCTCTGATGGGAATCGGTGATGCCCTGGGTATACCAGCCCCCTACACCGCTGGAGCTATAATCTCCGGTGCCTATTTCGGGGATAAACTCTCGCCAATGAGCGATACCACCGTCCTTGCTTCGAGTATAGCCGGAGCGGATCTCTTCTCACATATCCGCTATATGCTCTATACTACCATACCAAGCATCCTGCTCTCGCTGGTACTCTATCTCATCATCGGACTCTGTTATGATTCCAAGCCAGTGGATATCAGCCAGTATCTTACCGGTCTGAGTCATGGTTTCAATATCTCTCTGTTAACCATGCTGGTTCCGGCTTTTACAGGATGGCTCATCTACCGCAAGACGCCATCTCTCATCACACTTCTTCTTTCAGCCCTTTCAGCATGCATCTGTGCCCTCATTCTCCAGCCGGAAGTACTTGTAGGGATAGCAGGTGAAGACAGCATCTCTGCCAAAAGCCTCTTTGAAGGAATCATGACCACCTGCTATACCCATACCCAGGTAGATTGCGGCATGGCTAACATCAATGATCTCGTAGCTACCCGAGGTATGGCTGGCATGCTCAATACCATCTGGCTCATCCTCTGTGCCATGTGTTTCGGTTCATGTATGGTAGCCAGCGGCATGCTCCACGCCATTACCCACATGCTCCTGAAAAGCATCCACAGCACCGTATCGCTTGTCTGCAGCACCGTGACATCAGGCGTCTTGCTCAATCTCGTTATGGGTGACCAGTTCCTGAGCATTATTATGAATGCATCTATCTATAAGGATGAGTATGCCGAACGAGGCTACCGTCCGGAACTCTTGAGCCGTAGTACAGAGGATAGCGCTACCGTAACGAGCGTATTGGTTCCATGGACAGCCTGCGGTATGACGCAGAGTACGGTTCTTGGTATCCCGACACTTGTCTATCTCCCCTTCTGCTTCTTCAACATCATCAGTCCTTTGATGAGTTGTCTGGTTGCCATCCTTGGCTTCGTACCCAACCCACAACCCAAGGAAAACAAAGCATCATCAGCAGAAGAGTCTGATATCCATTAATATGAATAGGAGATTCATAGATATAGGAGGCTAATTTTCATTTGATATCTTGCCAATCTATACCATCATCGACATGATAGAGACTGTAGAATAACCCATAATATAATGAAAGAGAGTCCTTTAAAAAACCGGACTCTCTTTTAATACTGAGCTCCTTTAAACCAGTCCGTTTAAATCAATGGAATATTTGGTAGGCAGCTTCTGCTCCTTCTTGATAAACATCAGCATGTAAATAGGGAGATAAGTGATTTTTCCTACCTTCTTCACATTATCATTACACAGCACATAGGCTTTAGAAATCTGATAAGTTGTTGAGTTCACCACATTCGTAAGCGCTTTGTGACGCTCATAATCCTTGCCCGATTTAACCTCTATCGGCAACACCTCACCATTTTGCTCTATCACAAAATCCAGTTCACCCTGGCGCTTGTTGTTATAATAATACAACTGGAAACCGTGCGCCCAGAGCTCTTGTGCTACGGCATTCTCATATACCGAACCAAAGTTGATGGACGGTTCGTTATCCAAAATCTTCAGTTGAATGCCATCCGCATAAAGACTTGCCAAAAGACCAATATCTGCCATAAACAGCTTGAATAAGTTTCTGCTGCTCGACAAAATCAACGGCACAGTAGGCTCCTCAACATTATATACCGGCAAAGCTACACCGGCATCCTTCAACCACAAGAAACTGTTCTGATAACGTGCAAACTTGATGTTTTCATTCAGGTTCTTCAATATGAAACGCTTGTTCTTGGCATCAAGCTCAGCAGGGATCCTGTCAAAGATTTCCTGAATATACAATTTATGGTCAGGGTCATATTTCGCTATATCCTGCTTATAGAGACGTATGATAGCCTGCTGCTCTGCCATTACATCTTGCAGATTATTGGTAGCCAGATATTTATCAACAGCTGCAGGCATTCCACCTACTATAAGATAAAGGCGGAATACCTCCATCATCTTTTCATGGATGAATTCATCTACAGCAGTCCCTTCAGTAAAATGCTTCCTCAAAGCATCTATAATTCTATCGTTGATACCAACTGCTGTAGCAAACTCCTCCAAATCAAGAGGATACATATCTTTCACATCCATATATCCCACTGGTGCAGAACGGAGATTCTTGATCTCCACACCCAATAGGCTACCGCTTAAAACATAGCGATAGCTCCCCTCTTCCACCAGAAATTTGATGGCAGTTACGATTTCCGGGCATTCCTGCACTTCATCAAAGAACACAAGGGTACTGCCCTTGATCAAATCCTGGCTGGTCACAGTGGAGAGACGCAACAAGATGTCCTGACTATTCTTCGCCTTGCTGAAGACCTTTACCAAGCCTGGATTTTCGATGAAGTTGATTTCTATGAATCTTTCAAAATGTTCATGACCGAAACGACGGATAGAATATGTTTTTCCTATCTGTCTTGCTCCTGTCAACATCAAAGCTTTCTTATTCGTTTCGAAGAAATCAGCTAAATATCTGTCTATCTTACGTTTAATCATATCCTTGTCCCCTTTTCTATTATTAAACGGACGTATTTTGTCCGCTTTTCCATGGCAAATATACGATAATTTGTCCGTTTTTCCAAGGTATTTACGCATCTTTTTGTCCGTTTTTTCAAATTTTAACAGTTTCCTTAGAAGCATTCCAACGGCGTAGAGCCTCTTCTCTTGTTAACTTTGTAGTATCCAAATATTCTTCCTCCTATTTATTCTAGTTCAACATCCAGCCACCAAAATTACACATATTCTTCGAAACCACCAAGAAAACCACTAGAAATCTGCAAGTTATCAGCAAATAACCACGAAATTAACCGTAAACTATAAACTATTAACTGTAAACTATAAACTGCTATTCCCCGGCGGTCCCATCCCGCAAAATATGGCGAGGGCTTTGATGCCCCGCCAACCTTATAGCGTAGCGGTTCCGAGCGATGAGAAGGAGCGGTTACATCCCTTGCCCTTTTGGAAAGGGCGAGGGCTTGGGAGTGGGTTAAGGACCCTCCCGCAGGGGTTTCTGTCCCCTACAAGGGGAACCGAAGGGGTCGTAAAGACTTGAAGAAGAACGAGATGAGTTCCTTCTGCTACTTGCAATAATCAATAGTTACGACATCTTAAACTTTTAATTAAGATGATTATTTCCTTGATTCCGCAATAATAACTCCACGAAATCTTTTATATTTACAACAAAAATACGAGGAAACTCAACCTCATTGAGAATTTTAAAGTGAGCATCATTACTCACTATACAACTTGCACCAGCAGAAAAAGCACAATCTACAAATTTGTTGTCATCCTCATCAGCTTGAATGAGATGCAACTTATAATAGGGTGTTACGAATTCCACATTCTTTTGACTTAGAATCACAGACACAACATTACTGGCAATATTTGCATTAGTCTTCTGCTCAATGATTTCTAAATACTCCTCAATAATTTCATTTGTAACGCACAAGGTCAATTTACCTTTCAAGAAATCATCCCAAATCTTACGATAAGGGCTTATCCTTGGAAGGCTCATCAATAAGCAATTAGTATCAAGAACAATCTTTCTCATTTGCCAGAAGTACGTAAATGTTCATTACCCCAGTTCTCGATGGTATCAAGAGTTATACTTCCATTATCGCACAACTCATCAATCCCCTCATCAACCTTCTTTGCAAAGTATTGAGAGAGAACATTTTCAAGATTATCTAATTCCTGTGGAGTCTTGATATAAGACATCATTTGAAGAATCTTCATCTGAGCAGGGTTAAATACAGTCTGTTCCATTCTATTTTCAATTAAACGTTCCACTTTGCCGCCAAAGTTACGCTTTTTTCTCGAAACCACCAAGCAATTAACAAGAAATCTGCAACTTATCATCAAATAACCACAAAATTAACCGTAAACTATAAACTATTAACTGTAAACTATAAACTGCTATCCCCATGCGGTCCCATCCCGCAAAACATGGCGAGGGCTTTGATGCCCCGCCAACCTTATAGCGTAGCGGTTCCGAGCACCGAGTAGGGCGGTTACATCCTTCCTTCTGAGGAGGAAGGCTTGGTTAGAGGTGGAGCT
>CAVBFV010000224.1:0-5354 GCA_963594575.1 Lachnospiraceae bacterium
GGTGTTTTTTCTGCTTTTTCAGCGTTCCATTCCGTTCCAAGTTCAAAATATGAGGTGTTTTTAGTCGAAATATTGGCTTTTTGTGTGTTGGCTGGATTTGTTTCTGTATCTTTGCAGCATGGAACAGATATTACGTGAAATGATAGAAAAGATGGTGGGGCGCAAGATGGTTGTGCCTCGCGACTTCGCTTGGTTGAGCGAAAGGGTGGAGGAGCGTACCCAGCAGAGGGTGAGTGCTTCTACGCTGCGACGATTCTGGGGATACGTGAGCGAAGGGGTTTCTGCCAGTAAGTTTACCAAGAATGTGCTGGCTAATTTTCTCGGTTATGCGGACTTTGAGGAGTTTGGATTGTCGCAAGGGACGGGAGAGCAGCAGAGTCAGATGGTTATTGGCAAGGAAATATCTTGTGATGATCTTTATGAGGAACAGATGCTCAAACTTTCCTGGCTGCCCGACAGAACCTGCATCATCAGGTATCAGGGAAACGGTAGTTTCAAGGTGGTGTCATCCGAAAATACCAGATTGGCGAAAGATGATACCTTTGAGTGCCGTCATTTTATCAATCATGAGCCTGCTTATCTCCATGCCTGGAAACATGGAGATGACGAACCGGTTACTTACGCTATAGGTAAGAAGAACGGCATCATCGTGGAGCATTATCTGGAAGATTGAAATCTCGACAAGGTGGGTTTCACATATCTCTCAGAGGTATAAGAGGACAGCTCATAGATGATATCGGTCTTCTTGCTGCCAGCGATGTCTCTAGAGAATGTCTGCGGATAAGTCGTTGTGATGAATTCATTACTCTTATCTACAAACTGATAGAATGCTTCGCTCTTTTTCACTACAGACTGGATGGTGTCTATGCCGGATTCCTTCCACATCTTGTCGATTGTCTTCTTGCCTTCGGATAGGAGTTCGATGCTTTGCAAATGCGATGCAGAAGATGGCTCGGTAGCTGTTGGCTGCTGGGAATGTTTGCTTTCAGAAAGTGGGGCAGCATCACCCGCTTGCTGGCGGATGACTGTATCCTTCTTGGCTTCGTGATGTGCCGGAGTGATGTTAATGCTCTTTTCCTGCTGATGCAGTAAAGGATAACTGATGAAACCAAATAAGATGATACAGACCAAAGCTGCGATTCCGATACGCTTGATACCGGATAGATGCCTGTTTCTGTGAGCCATGAAATCGGCTTTGAGTTCGTCAACATTGGCATATCGCTGGGTTATGGGAGCCTTACATCGTTTGATGATGGCAGTATATGGTTTGCTTGGAAGTATCTTTTCCAGGATACAACCGATGCTGAAGATGTCGTTGCGGATGTCTGCCTGTTGGGATACAATCTGTTCTGGTGAGATGTAGCCCGGTGTGCCGGCAGGCTGTTTGAGGATGGCAAAGTCATCGGTATCTGAAAGTCCGAAATCGATGAGCTTTACATGATTGCCGTTATGGGTAATCATGATATTGGAAGGCTTTAAGTCTCTGTGTACTATCTGCTTGGCGTGGATGTAATGCACAGCATCAAGCAACTGGAGGAAGATGTCTTCTCCCTCAGTCTTCCTACCGTTCCAGTGTTCCAGCGTGATACCATCTATCCATTCCATCACGATGCAGATACCCATTTCGGGTACATCTTCCATACTGTAGGCTGATACGATGTTGGGATGCTGCAGGGATATGAGGATATCGAACTCTTTGTGCAGCAGGTTCTTGTAGTTTTCGTCTTGACGGTATGGCTCCTTCAACCCCTTGAGTACCCACCATCTGCCATAGCGCTTTGCCTTGCAAAGAATGTTGAAACCTTTGCAAGGTATGGGAGTAAAGTCTGAAAATTGCTCAGACCTTCTGCTTTCTTCTATGATGATTCCAGAATATGAATCCATGTTACTCAGACTGGGTTGATAATTCGGTTGCAAAATTAACTAAATAGAGATACCCATCCCACAGAAACGGGATGGATATGAGTATACATATTGGGGCAAACAACTGGAACTGTCATTCTTGTGTACTGCGAACTGTCCAGATTCTCAGTCTGAACTAAGCGTAGTTGCTACCTCTTTATGTCTGCCGCCATTACTAACGGCATTGCAAATATAGGCATTTTAAAAGAAATTTTCAAGCGAAAGAGAATCTTTTAGTATTCTTTAAACTTTGACGATTGGTTCAAACTCATTCCTCCCCGAGCTTATACCTTTTTATATCGGAACTGGTTGCCGAAAATCCACTCTCTTTTTAATGCCTGGCTGGTTGGCTATCAAATCACGTCAAAGCGGTCTTTGCCATAGTTGTACGGGATGGGACCGCCTGGAGAAAAGAGAGTTTATAGTTAATAGTTTATAGTTTACAGCTTGCTGATTGAAGGGCCTGTTCCATCAAAGGTCTTCGCCGGTTTTGCTGATTGGGGGCGCTGAGTATCTCTGAATCACAATGCAAAGATACGAAATCGGTGAGGAGGCAACTCACAGTTGCTCATACTTGCTCACAGTTGCTCATACTTTTTCATAGATTCTCTTTGCTTTGGTGTTTGTAAGCCCTTTTACATGCCTTGCTTGGTATCACTTCTAAATGCCAGGCTTGTTTGATTTTTAAGGGCTTTATGATTGGATTGCGGTTCGTAAGCCAGGGGATTACGGGGCGTAAGTCCCTGACTTTTGCGTCGTAAGTGACTGACTTTTGCACCGTAAGTCTTTGACTTTTGATTCGGAAGTAACCGGCTTCTGGATGACAGGGTGACACTTATGACAGTGATTTCTGAAGATTTACTCTCGCGCGGGCAGGCAGGAAAAATCAAGCCGAAAGTTCCTGCCTGCCCGCGTGCGAGGCGAAAAGTTGAAAAACTAGTGTCACCGTGTCATCGTGTCACCGTGAACAGAGCAGAAGATGTTTGGTATCGCTCTTTGGCTTCGGACACAAATTCCCCGGTCTCTGCCTCCGTTGGCTTTCGGAAGTAGAGATTCACAAATTACTGTTTTTGTCGTGGCGCCTCCAAAGTGGTAATCTTTTGCAAAGATAGAAAAAATAAAATAAATGAGAGTTCCCACTATGGGAACTCGTAATGATATTTATTGATTTTTAGAATCTTTTAAATGATAAATGCTAGAATTTATACTCGATTCTCGCAAGTTGTAGAAGGATTTTGGGGGCATCTCTCTTGTTTGAAAAGGGTATTGAGAAAATAGTGAAGTGGTATCTCTTTTCGAAAATCACCCCGTCCCTCTTTGTTGATAAAGCGAACTGCACTCGGCAATTTGAAAGCAAGCTTTCATTGCACTCATTGGCATCGCTTTTTCCCCTTAAAGAGGGCTCCACCTCTCATCTCGGTCTTCTCCCCTCAGGGAAGAAGAGGGAAACCGCCCTACTCGGTGCTCGGAACCGCTACGCTCTAAGGATGGCGGGGCATCAAAGCCCTCGCCAAATTGTGCGGGATGGGACCGCCGGGGGAAGAAAGTTTACAGTTAATAGTTTATAGTTAACAGTTTACAATTAATAGTTTATAGGTTGCTGTTTTCTGATGATTTTGGGTAATTGGCTGATAATTTGCAGATTTATTCTGATTTTCTTGGTGGTTTCGTAGAAAAAGCGTATTTTTGCGGAAAAGTTGAACGTTTTAAAGGAGATAATTATGAATATAGTTGCTTTAAGTAATAGGCTTGCAAGTAAGGTTCCTCATTGGCATGAACTCGAAAAGTTAAGTAAGGAAGATAAGATAGAGGTTATTGCTTTACTTTCCATGTCGATAGCTGATGCAGAGGAAATTAAAACGCCAGCAGATAGGACTAAAGAAATGGTAGAACGTTGCTGTGGTTCATGGGTTGGCGAACAGTCGGCAGAAGATATTATAGCTAATATCAACGAGAGTAAAATGTCAAAGTCAGAACCTGTCAATTTTGGATGATATGAATTACTTGTTGGATACCAATATTTGTGTATATTTTATGAGGGGTAAACGTAATGTTGCTGCTAAAATTTCAGAAATTGGTCAAGAACATTTCTTTATCTCTGAGATGACTTTGGGAGAATTACTTTATGGGGCTCAGTGTAGCGATAGACCTTCTGAGAACATTAGAGCTGTTCATGTGTTTTGCCAGTATGTAACAATATTGCCAACGGCAAATATTTGGAATGAATTTGCTGTACAAAAGGCTTTTCTTCGTAAAAAAGGTCAACTTATTGAAGATGCTGACATAATTATCGGTACTACAGCTATCATAAATAACATGGTTATGGTTACAGAAAACGTTAAGCACATAGGGAGGCTTAATGGTATTGTTGTTGTAAATTGGATGGAAAAATAATTAGCTGTAGGAGTAACCGTCCATGGTAACGGCATGATTAAAATTCCATACGGATCGGATGAGGCGCACCACGCCATAGCAGACTCCTATCAAGACCTGTTTGACAGGAACAGAAAGGCTTGATATGCAAATCCCCAACCTGCTATGGGATAGCTGGTTGGGGAAATTATGATAGATTTTGCTTTCATCAGAAAATATCCGATTGTGAATTACAATGGATACTCCTCGAAAGCGTAGAGTACAGTGCTTAAATAACGCTCACCAGTATCTGGCAAGAGGGCTACAATCTTCTTGCCCTTGTTCTCAGGACGCTTCGCAATCTCGGTGGCTGCAAAGGCGGCAGCACCTGATGAGATTCCTACCAAGAGACCCTCGCTCTGAGCCAGGTCACGACCTGCCTTGATGGCATCATCGTTCTGAATATCCAATACCTCATCGATATATTCTGAAGAGTAAGTCTCTGGAATGAAACCGGCACCGATGCCCTGAATCTTGTGAGGACCGCTCTGTCCGCCGTTCAATACAGGCGATGTGGCAGGTTCTACGGCAATCACCTTCACGTTTGGATTCTGCTCTTTCAGGTACTTGGCGATACCCGAAATGGTTCCACCTGTTCCTACACCGGCTACGAAAATATCAATCTCGCCATCGGTATCTGCCCAGATTTCTGGTCCTGTTGTGGCATAGTGCTTGGCAGGATTGGCTGGGTTGGTAAACTGTCCCAGAATCACAGAGCCTGGGATGGAATCGCGGAGCTCCTCGGCAGCCTTGATGGCACCAGGCATTCCGTCCTTACCGCTGGTCAATCTTACTTCTGCGCCGTAAGCCTTTACTAGGTTTCTGCGCTCCACACTCATGGTTTCAGGCATGGTGAGGATGAGGTGATAGCCCTTTACGGCTGATACCAGAGCCAAACCTACACCCGTATTACCGCTGGTTGGTTCAATAATGGTGGCACCTGGTTTCAGGATGCCCTTCTGCTCAGCGTCTTCGATCATCGCGAGGGCGATACGATCCTTTACGCTTCCGCCAGGATTGAAGAATTCTACCTTAGCAAT
>CAVBFV010000225.1:0-5346 GCA_963594575.1 Lachnospiraceae bacterium
ACAAACGACCGAAAGCTTTAAAAGAAAGAATTTTCACGAAGTTGTTTGAAGAAGCTGAAATCGCAAAATTCAGTAAACAAGAGCTACGAGAATACGAGGATAGCCTCAAGGCTTACCGAGACATTAAAAATTCGATCGATACTGCGAAGGAAGAAGGCAGAGAAGAAGGCAGGAAAGAAGGCAGAGAAGAAGGTATTGCCAAAGAAAAGTTGGCCACCGCAAAGCGGCTTCTCGGCATGGGGCTCACACAAGAGCAAGTTGCCCAAGGAGCAGGACTTTCTATTGAAGAAATCGAAAAACTGATTTAGTTTTAAAAGAATACAAAAGCCCCCGATAGCATTGTTACTATCGGGGGCTTTTTATATATATCCCCTTGCCTTATCTCTAAAGACCTCAAGGGAGATTGAAATTCAAGATGGGCGAATATAATTCAGTAAAACGAGACTATCTCACTACTTCTGAGTTCCTTCATAAGGAGCACCATCCAAGTTTGGACATTTGTTCAACTCATAACGAGGTACCGGCATCCAATACATAGCATCCCTGAAACTACGCTGCTGAAGAACAGTTTTATCATGTGTATAAAGCATGGTACCATCCTTCATCTTGTAAATCTTCATGGCAGTAGGAAGATTATCCCCAGAATATGTTTCTGGCATTTTCTTCCAACGACGGAGATCGAAGAAACGCTGTCCCTCGAACATCAACTCTACACGACGCTCATATTCGTATTCAGCACGCAAGTCCTTACCAGTTGCTGCAGGAAGTCCAACACGCTGACGAACAAGATTGATATACTTCAAAGCCTCAGCCTTATTGCCAAGCTCCATCTGGCATTCAGCATAGTTCAGATAGATTTCAGCCAAGCGGAAGAAAATCCAAGGAGTAGTATCCACCTCATCCTCCTGATCTGTATTGTAAGCAGGATTCAGGAACTTCTTCATATAGTATCCGGTCTTGGTTGCATTCCAGTACTCATCATCTGTATTGAGAGCAGAAGAATTACCACCTTTTACACCTTCTTCACCAGGTTCAAACACGCCAATTTCACGATTGTCATCACCATATCCCCATTTCGAACCATCATAGATAAAGTTAGCATAGAAACGCAACTCACGACCTACGTATGGCGACTGGGTAGTTGCTTGAATGGTTGCATTATTATAAACAACGCCCGCATCAGTAACCTCAGCTTTCTTGATAGAATACTCTTTGACGTCCTTCATTTCAAACTTACTACCATCCGCATTCTCGTAAACATCAGCAGCCTGATAAGTTGGCAACCATACACCCCAACCATGACCACCAGCAAAGGCACCCATAGGAGCTTGGAAAAGATAGTTTAATGCACCACCCTCTGGATCTTTGGTATTATATAACTTCTCAAAGATGATCTCCGGATTCTCTGCATCATAGAATAAAGCCGCATACTCATCAGCATTGCTGACAGAAGGCAAACTATAAGCATTTAAATCAATGACAGCCTTATTGGCATCAGCAGCTGCCTGCCAACGCTCCTTAGAAGGAGTACCAAAGAGAGGACTTGCCTTATAAAGCAAAGTACGAGCCTTCACCGCAAGAGCAGCACCCTTGGTAGCACGACCGAAGTCATCACTCGATGCATATTGTACAGGTAAGATTTCGGCTGCACGATCACAATCCTTGCAGATAGAGTCAGCTACCTCATCCATCGGAGCACGGGTCTGTTCCCACTGAGAATCAATATCGAATGTATGATATACCAAAGGTACACGACCATAAAGCGAATACAACTGATGATAGAAGAATGCACGAAGGAAATAAGCTTGTCCCTCAATCTGCTTTTTCATCGTTGTCTCTGTATTACCAAAAACAGGCACATTGCCGATATTCTCCAACAATTCATTTACCTGCTTAATTGCCTTGTAGTAAAAATACCAGGTATTACCACGAGCCTCAGAGTATCCCACATTATAGTTATCACAAGATACAGTACCCATAGTATAAACCTCTGTGGCATAACCTGTACGATGATATACATCATCTGTATAGCTTGAGAATGGCACACCATTTTCATTTTCACCCTCTACATAAGTGTAGCAATCATTAAGGGCGGCATTAGCCAAATCTACATTACTCCAGACTGCAGCATCAGAAATCTTATTACGAGGATCTACATCCAGAAAGTCGGAGCAGGATGCCATCATCAAACCCACACAGAAAATGGCACCACCTTTTAATATATTGTATTTCATGTTATCTACTATTTAAATATTAGAATGCTAAATTAAGACCAAAAGTCCATGAACGCTGAATAGGATAACCCTTGATACCATCAGTCATTTCTGGATCGAAAATCTTCATACTATCAATAGTGAAGAGATTGTTACCATTAACGTAGATGCGAGCATTGGTCAAGCCTACATGCTGAATCAGAGTCTTAGGGAATGTATAACCTATTTCCATAGACTTCAGTCTAACAAAAGAAGCATCACGCAACCACCAGTCGGAATCCAGCACATTACGGGTATCAACTTGAGATACAGACATGAATGCACGTGGATATTTTGCATTGAGTCTTTCTGATTCAGAAGCATCTTCTCTCCAACGTCCATCATAGAACTCTTTTGCCATATTCATGGTTGGCTTTACGAGAATCTGTGCATCAGCCTGTCCCTGGAAAAATGCTGTGAAATCAATACCTTTCCAAGAACCGCCGAGGGTCAGACCGAACATCCAGCGTGGTGTAGCACTCTTATCCGTACGAACAGCATCATCCCAAGTTATCTGCTTGTCGCCATTGGTATCCTCAAAAATCAAGTCACCAGGTTTTGCTCCAGGCAAATGAATAGAATTGTCCACTTCCTCTTGAGTCTGATAAATGCCCTTAGCATGGTAAAGTGTATAACCATCCATAGAATGACCTGTTACACGCTGCCAAGCCACAGTCTTCACAGCCTCATCCATATAGACTATCTTATTCTTTGCATAAGTAACATTGGCAGATACATTCCAAGAGAAATCACCCTTGTGATCCTTATAGAAGGCTACAGCTTCGAAACCTGTATTATCTACCTTACCGAGATTCTCTGAAGGCAAAGTCAAACCGGAATAGGTTGGAACAGAGGCATTGCGAGTAATTAAAATGTCACGACGGGCTGACTTAAACCAGTCGAAGTCCAAGCCAAACATTCCATTCAAGAACTGAGAAGAGAAACCGACATTCCAAGAATGAGCCTTTTCCCATGTTACCAATGGATTAGCAGAAGTTGTAGCATACACACTCTGCACCAAAGATGGAGTTGTTCCGAATGCATAAAGGTTACCTTCCCGATATGAGAAAGTTGACAAATACTGATACGCAGCAATATTGTCATTACCCATCATACCATAAGATGCCTTCAGCTTCAAGAAGTTTACAGTTTTACTCAAAGGCTTAAACCAACTTTCCTCAGACATTACCCAACCAGCAGACAAAGAAGGGAACAAGCCCCATCGATGACCTTTGGCAAAGTTCATGGAACCATCATAACGCAAAGTTGCCTCTGCGAGATACTTATCCCTATAGTTATAGTTTACACGACCGAACCAGTTCTGGCGAGCGAACTCATCAGAATAGCCACTATTATCCTTGTCAGAATCCTTTGTTCCACCAAAGTTCAAATCAGGAAGAGCTGTTGACAGGAAGTTCTTACGATAGCCGCTCACTGTATTATATTTGTACTTCATCTGCTCGTATGATACGAAAGCATCTACCTTATGATCTCCAAAACTACGAGCATAACCTATACGCGCATTCAATGTAATTCTGTCAGAGTTGGATGACCATGAATTTACAGAAATACTTCCTGTTGAACTTCTCAAGTTTTCATAACTGTCAGTATCAGAATTATACTGATAGATATCAAATGGATTATTCATCGTCTTTCCATTATTAAACGAGAAGTCAAGTGCTGCATAACCTTCTGCATACAATCCCTTGGTCAGTACATCCAAGTCAATACGAACCTTTGGCTTCAGATTCAAAGTATTATTGGTTGTGGTACTCTTACCTGGAATATCAGAAATCATCAAGACTGCATTATTGGTTACACCATCGAATCCCTTGCGGAGCAATCCGTTAGGATAGTAAGGAGCCGACATAGGATTGGTGGTCAAGAAATAACCAAACATATCCTCTGTAGAACGCACACCACGGTCGCGGGTTTCACGACGACCCAAAATATCCATGCTCAACTTGATGCTCTTGTTGATTTGCGCATCAAGATTCGTGGTAAACTGATATTGCTTATATTTCTGCGGACTATTCTTGTAAATAGGATCCTGCTGCATATATTGAGCAGAAGTATAGAAAGACATTTTCTCTGTACCACCGCTAATAGAAAGACTATGCTGGGTATTGGTAGCCCAATCCTGTGCTACTGCATCCCACCAGTTGGTATCAGGGAAACTAATCAGATCAGAACCATCCTTGATTTTCTGCAAAGCCTCTTCCGGATAGGTAAGTGCTGCACCTCGGTTCTTATCAAACTCATTGGTATAGGTAGCATACTCATAAGCATTCAGCATCTTAGGAATACGGGTAGGCTGAGAGAAAGATACCGTACCATCATACTTAACCTGTACCTTACCTGCCTTACCACGCTTGGTAGTAACGAGGATAACACCATTGGCAGCACGCGCACCATAAATGGCAGCAGAAGCATCCTTCAATACGGAAATACTCTCGATGTCATCTGGATTCAAGCGACCGAAAGAACGATCGGCAACACCATCTACTACTATCAATGGGGATGTATCACCCATTGTACCCTTACCACGAATAAGGATTTTGGCATCATCAGCACCAGGCTCTCCTGTACGGGTATTGGCGATGACACCCGCTGTCTTACCAGCCAGGATATTGGTAATGTTGGTAGCAGCCATCTTACTCAATTCGTCACTACCGATAGAAGATACAGAACCTGTAAGGGTAGCCTTCTTCTGGGTACCATAACCTACAACAACCAACTCATCCAAAAGTTTGTTGTCTGGCTGCAGAGTAACCTTGCCACCCTTGACTACAGTTACCGTTTTATATCCGATATAGGAAACAACTACAGGTGCATTGCTTTTCGTAAGATGCAAGGTATAGTTACCATCAAGATTAGTAACTGTACCATTCTTGGCGTTGCCCTTTTCGATTACACTCGCACCAATAATTGGTTCTCCCTGTTCATCAACAACCACACCTTTTATGGTGGTACCATTCTGCTGAACAATTTGCACAGAAGGGTTTGACAAGGTCTCACTTGCAGCTAGAGTAGGTAATGCCCCCCCACATGCAAGGACCAAACACGCGATGGCTTTTACATAAGCTTGGCTATG
>CAVBFV010000226.1:0-5335 GCA_963594575.1 Lachnospiraceae bacterium
TGCGGAGCTCGTCTTTCCAATAGTCGTAGTGGCTGATGCGACGCAACGACGCCTCTATACCGCCTAGTGCTACAGGTACGTCGGGAAAGAGTTTCTTCAGTATCTGCGTATAGACGATAGAAGGATAATCGGGGCGCATGTCGTGTCGGGAGTCGGGACTGAAAGCATCTTCGCTACGCATGCGGCGGTTTGCCGTGTAGCGGTTCACCATTGAGTCCATGGCACCCGGAGAAACACCAAAGAAGAGGCGAGGGCGACCGAGTTTCTTGAAATCACGGAAATCGCCGTGCCAGTCGGGCTGGGGAACGATGGCTACACGATAGCCGTTAGCCTCCAGCATTCGTCCGAGGATGGCAGGGCCGAAGGATGGGTGGTCAACGTAAGCATCTCCTGAAAAGAGGATGACGTCGAGCTCGTCCCATCCGCGTAACTCGCATTCTTTCTTGGTGGTAGGTAAGAAATCTGTTAACTTATAATCCATTCAATATTTTTTAATCATTTACTGCGTCTGGTTCTGCATCAGCTGCAGCCTCAGCCTGCTTCTTGTCTTTCCAGTCTACGTAGAGCAGAACGAGGTTATGAAGACCGAGCGCCTTCATGTTCTGATTGTAGATGACGTCGAGACAGAGGTCGAGCAATTCCTTATCCTTGATGTCGCTACTCTCGAGGAGTGAACGCACATTAAGTTTCAGCTTGTCGAGCACTTCCTCGTCGATAATGCCGTTGCTGTCTACGAGGTTGCGCAGTAACTGATACTTTTCGATAGTCTCTAAATGCTGGTCGCTCACTTCGATAGAGCGAGTGCCAGACTGGTTGGCTTGAATCTTATACATAAGCTTAAAATTTTTTATCTGTTTTACTTTGAATTTAATCTGTCAGAAACTTGAGAATGCCTAGCAACACGCTTGTGCGGGTTCTTTCGTCGATGATGCATTCCAGCGGGAATCCCATGACGAAGGTGCGGTAAGTTGTGCTCTTGTAGGCAACAGCCGCACTCGTTCCCGTATCGTATTGCATCGCCGTGAAGGCATAATTGCCAACCGGTTTCAATATCTCGGGATGGGTTGCCGCATAATGCTGGGCATTCAGCTCGTTGTAATAGCTGAACTGCAGACCTAACCCCTTGACGTTAGGCGAAGTATAGACTATACTGTCACGTTCTGTTACAGTTAAATCTTCGGGATTGATGTCCCTGGCGATAACCGTAGAACCTGTAGGCTCGTAGCTGAGTTTCAGAATGTCGCTCAGGAACGCCTGTTCCTCTTCTGTCTGCATGTCGCTTCCGTTGTAAGAACCGCTTATCAGGATTCTGCCGCCTTGGCTGGCGTACTGCCGGATGCGGTTCTGAAGCTCAGGTGTGAACGACTTGAAGAAGGCGTGAGTGTAGCCGTCATGGCGCTCCAGTCCGTTGATGAGGTCAACTGCCTGATAGTTCTTCATCTGAACCCTGCCGCTGGCGATGACTTCGCTCGAACAGCTTGAAATATTGTATTTGCCCGAAGCCGCAATACTTGTAGCATGCGCCTGAACATAGTTGAAGTCGTTGCCAGCCACAAACTTGCCAATCATTTCGTTGCCGCTGAAGCCGAGTCCGAAACTGGTTTCGTTGCCCATTCTGCTTCTGTCGAACACCTGCTGTTTGCCGCTCCATCCCGCCGTCAGTCCGTAGCTTACGCCTGGGTCTTGGTCGAAGTCAAATCCCTGTTTTTCCTCATCGTCCACGACCTGCGGAGAGGCAAGACGATGGAAATTGTTCACGATGAGCACAGACTTGCTGGCAGCAGGATTATAGAGCACAGAGAGGGTTTCGGTGGTGAAACTTTCTCCTCCCGCATTAACCGCAGCCACCTTGAAATGATAAAGTTTGCCCGGTTCCAGCTGCATCTGACAACGGGTGGTGTTCACGATGGTTCCGTTGTCAAATCCGCCTTGTCCCTCAGCCTTATAAATAATGTAAGAAGTAGGGCGGGCAGATGGTTCCGTCTTGTCCAGCTGGGCAGTCCATGAGAGTAGGGCTACGCCCTGGTTCTGCGTAACGCTGAAGTTCTGCGGAGCCAGCGGCTGGACCACGTAGCGGGTTCCATGATTGCTGTTTACGAAGCGCAGAATGGTTTTGTAGATGGAGCGTGCGATGTAGAACTTTCCGAGCGGATCCTGAGCAATTCTCATGTCAGGGAAATTCTGATGCGAAAGCATTTCGAGAATAGCCGACGGAACTTCCGGCAGACGGGTTTCAGAATAGTTTCTGTCCCATAGATAGCGTTTGCCGAATTCTCCGAACTGAGCCGTCAGATCTGTAACGAGATTATCGCGCAAAGCTCTGGCGAAATCCTTGGATGTGAATCTGGAGATTCCGCTGTTCAGCATTCCGTCATTATAATCTGTGGTACAGATAGCGAGGGCTCCGACGGTAGTTTTTCCATCCTTATTGTAGCCCGCATCACTATGAAGCGCCAGCGAGAGTTCTATAGGCACGTGCTTACCCTTTCTGGCAGGCATGTAAACCGAACCGCCGCCCAGCCAGTTGGTCATTAGCGAACGGGTGTTGATGTCGTCGGCGTAATCATTTTCTCCTTTTCTGCCGCCATAAACCTTGTAGGGAGCGCCTGCCCATTGGGCGTAGTATCTGGCTCCTTCCAGGCAACGGGGCAATCCGCTGGTGTAACCGCCACGCTCTATGTTTCCCATGCCGCCGCCAAAGCGGACTGCATCTGTAGTTACTACTCCACGGCGTGAAGCCTTGTTGGTGCAGACCACGCGGTTGAACTCGTTGCAGCCCTTGTCGAAATCGAAGGTGCCCAGGTAAACCCAGGTGCCTCCGCCCATGCGCTGGTTAACGGAAAACTCTGTAGCTTCGCCCTTGTGATAAACGATGTATCTTGCATCGCTCACGCTCTTGGGGAGCGACTGGTAACTAACGTAGACTGCGTATTTGCCGGCTTCCGTGAAACGGGGCTGGTAGCTTACCTGGCTGGTTTTCTTGCGCTTGGTAGCCTTCGCCTGTCTCACGGTTCCCATGCGGAACGGATTTTCCCCATCTTTCAGTCGGTAGCGGTTGGCAAAGCCGAGCGAATCGCAGTTTTTCCATCGCTTGCCCGCCTCCTTTTCGAAATAATAAACCGACTTGACAGCATCATCATTATCGATGACGATTTCGTTCGTCTGCCAGTCTCTTTCGCGGGGTGTGAAGACGATGGCTCCCGCATTCTGGAGCATCGGGATGAGGTAGGGCACGACGATGGTTTGGGTAAAGAGATCTTCGTTTGTGCAAAACAGGTTAGGGCGTTGCCATTTCCATACATCTCTGTCGGCATAATAATACCGTCCGTGCGAGGCCCATAGCGAAAGGTGCCTGTTCTGTAGTCCTGCCGTAACGAAATAAGGGCGGGAAACATTAAACACCCATGGGTCGCCATCATAATCGATGCCTTGCCATGCGCCGCTGTTCGCCTCGTCGTAGGTAGGAAAAAACGATTTGCCGTTAGCCTGAAGCGAAGCTCCAGCGGCTAACAGCAAACTGCTTATCAAACAATATGTTATGTTTTGGTGTTTCACTTTACGAATACTCCTTCTTAAATAGCTGACTAAAACGTTATCTTCTAACGTTTAATCAATATTTCCAATCGTGAACTTCTCCGGTTTCTTTCCTTTGAAATCCTTGAAGTACAATTTTATTTCACGCATGTCTTTGTCAACATCTCCTGACGGGATAATCTGCCTGGTACATTGGATGACCTTCTTCTCATAATCAAGCCCATAGAGATGGATAGGCAGATGCGCCTTGAGGGCTATGAAATAGAATCCCTTTTTCCATTCCGGGTTGAGCGAGCGGGTACCTTCGGGCGTAATGCACAGTCCGAAAGCCTTCCGCTTATCCGCTTCTGCAGCCAGATTATCCGTCATGCTAGTATGTTTGCTTCTCCACACAGGAATACCTCCCATCTTTCTGAAGATAGGACCTAGCGGCCAGAAGAACCATTCCTTTTTCATGAGGAAATTACATTTGATTCCCTCAGCATGGGCAAAGAGCTGGCCCAGAATCAGGTCCCAGTTGCTGGTGTGCGGAGCCATGCAGATAATATACTTTTCAGGAAGCTCCTGGGTGATGATTTTCTTATAGCCCAAGCGCTTATACAATATCCATTGACAAATTCCTTTTATCATATATATAAATAGGTGTATTTTCTGATTCTGATGATAATAGGATTATGCCAGGTTTGAAATCTGGTCGATGATTTCGCTCATCTGCTTGTTGAAGTCGCCTATGAGCTTTTTATAATATTCACCCTTCTTGATTCCCGGTTCCGGGTGAGACACGCGGCTGATGTAATCGCCGTTGATCATGACGATAGCTGAAAGAATGCCATCCACATCTTCCTGTGAAGGCTTACCATTATACAAAGATGCAGCTACTGTTTCGGCGAAAAGTTCGCTTGTAATGTAGTTGATCGTGCGCTTTAAATCTCTTTTATTAGCCATAATTCTTTTCTCCTAATTAATGAATAATTAAAAATATCGCTCAAAGATAATCATTTTCTTTGAAATAACATCATTTTTTGGGAAAAAATGTATCTATTAACGCATTTTTAGCATTTTTCTTTCCGTATCTCGCAGAAAAGAGTTATTTTTGCAGATGTTTTTGAAGTTTCAACTAATTAAAATAAAAAACGAATTATGGAAAAAAGTGCATTGCAGATTGCAAGAGCTGCTTATCAGCCAAAATTGCCTAAGGCTCTCCAGGGCCCAGTAAAGGCAGTTGAAGGTGCAGCAACACAGTCAGTAGGTAATCAGGATGAAATCAAGGCGTTGTTCCCTAACACTTATGGAATGCCTGTTATTACATTCGAGGCAGGTGAGGCTAAGGAGCTTCCTGCTTTCAACGTAGGTGTTATCCTCTCAGGTGGTCAGGCTCCTGGTGGTCACAACGTGATTTCTGGTCTCTTCGACGGTGTGAAGTCTCTTAACCCAGCTAACAAGCTCTATGGTTTCATCCTCGGTCCTGGTGGTCTCGTTGACCATAAGTACATGGAGATTACTTCTGAAATCATGGACGAATACCGCAATACTGGTGGTTTCGATATCATCGGTTCTGGCCGTACTAAGCTTGAGAAGGAAGACCAGTTCGAGAAGGGTATTGAGATTCTTCGTGAACTCGGCATCAAGGCACTTGTCATCATCGGTGGTGACGACTCAAATACCAACGCTTGCGTTCTCGCAGAATACTATGCTGCCAAGAAGTATGGCGTACAGGTAATCGGTTGCCCTAAGACTATCGACGGCGACTTGAAGAACGAGCAGATTGAGACTTCTTTCGGTTTCGATACAGCCTGCAAGA
>CAVBFV010000227.1:0-5299 GCA_963594575.1 Lachnospiraceae bacterium
TGCATTTCTTCAGCCTCAACTTCTATCTGGGCGATAAGATCCAGCAGTTTGACAAGGTATTGCCACAGGATGGCGTGCTGATGATTCCGGAAGAAGACATGCCTGATTTCCTTGAGAAATTCGGCAAGGACTATACCTTCCAGAAGGTTTGGGAAGTAAGAAAGACGGTAGAATGGCACAACAAGGTAGGTTTCTACCGATTCGTGAAGACAAGTGCCAATATCGCACTCAACAAATGATTAGTGAGTAGTGATTAGATACAAAAATAGCATCGGGATTATAAGTCTCGATGCTATTTTTGTATCTAATCATTATACTCTTTCTTCGATGAAGTATCGTGGGCGACGCTTCACCTCGGTATAAATCTTGCCGATATAAACACCCGTGATGCCTACACCCGTGGTGATGATGCCTCCGATAAACCACATGGAAACGAGCATGGAGGTCCAACCCTGGATGGTCTTGCCCTGGAAATATTCTACCAAGGCAAAGATAATCATGATGACTGCCACCAAAGTCATCGCCAAACCCAGGAAGGTGATAAACCTAAGAGGTGCTACGGAGAACGAAGTGATGCCATCTATGCTGAAACTCAGCATCTTGGTAAACGGATACTTACTCTCACCCGCCTCACGAGCCTTGCGGTCGTAATAGACGAATCCCTCCCGGAAACCCAACTGGCGGACGATGGCTCTGAGAAAGAGATTGCGCTCTGGATACTGCATCAGAGCCGCAAGCGTGCGGTTGGTCATCATGCGGAAATCGGCATGATTGTAAACCGTATCCTTATCCACACTCTGCATCAGTTTATAGAAAGCCTGGGCGGTAAAGCGCTTGAAGAAGGTATCGGTCTTGCGCTCCTTGCGCACACCATAGATGATATCCTTGCCTTCCTGCACCTGGCGCACCATATCGATGATTACATTCTCGTCGTCCTGCAGGTCGGCATCGATACTTACCATCGCATCACAATGGTCTACCGCTGCCTCCATACCTGCCCAGAGTGCATTCTGATGGCCTCGGTTATGCGACAGTTTGATGCCATGCACATAGCCGTGTTCCTTGGCAGCATCCGAAATCATCTGCCAAGTATGGTCACGACTTCCATCGTCGACAAGAAGCAGTTCTGTGTCGGCATCAGTCTCTTTCTTTATCTTTCTGATTAATGCCCCCAGCACATCCAAGGTCTTAGGCAGCACTTCTTCCTCGTTATAACAAGGAATAACTATCAATATCTTCATTTGTAAGCCAGTATTTATTCAGATGCAAAAGTAACTCATTTTTTCTATTTAAACAAGAAAAACGTTTAATATTTTTTATTCTTGATATATATTTCCCGTTTTTCTCCATTCTTTCTTACCATTTCCACTTTACCTGTATCTCCAGATCGGTTTGCGAAGAGCGGGAGATTTCCTGCAAACCCGAAGAGATGTGAGAGCGATCGAAATAATCGGTTGTACCCAATTTGGCGATAAGCAGCAGATGGGAACCTATCTCTGAGCGTGCCACCAAGGCGTAACGGATGCCCTCGCCGTAGTAGCTACCGAAACTCATCTGATAGAGCAGGCCAGGTTCATAAGCATAGATACGGGAGGCGAAATCGGAAGTATGGAAATAGCCCAGGCAGCCTCTCAACGTTCCTTTCAACTGCTTCTTCCATTTCCATTCCCATCCTATTTGCTCGCTCACCATATAGCCTTTACTGGGCTCATCGCCCTCATTCGTCATCAAGCTTTCTGTCTGGCTCATCGTATAGTCGAAACTGGTTTTGGCGCTCCATCGTTTTTGAGCCATTGTGGCATAGAGGCGCAGACGACCGGTTGTGGTTCCCGCCTTATCCTTATAGCGGAATCTTCCTCCTACCGTCAGCACTCTTGAGGGCTGGAAGAGGATATTCAGCAGATTATCCCAACTCTGTGTGCTCTCCTTGGTCTGATACTTAGGCCAGGCGAAATAGGCGAAATCGCTGTAGGCTGTGATGCTCCAATGATGGGCAGGAATCCAGGTAAAGCCCAGATATACGCCGTTTTCATCCTGCACATCGCTCCCCTCGGAAAAGCTGTTGCTGAAGAGAGAATAGTAACGGGCAGAATAGAACCTATGGAGAGCCATCAGCGTGAAATGGTCGGAACAGAGATAGGAGGCTGCATTGAGCGTGGCTATGGAACCGCAATCGCCCGTAGCCGTCTCGCCGGAGAGGGTGAGGCGATGGGAGATGTAACCATAGCTGATGCTGGCATTCCAGAAGGCATTCCCCTCTGGAGCAAAACGCTTGTAAAGCTGGCTTTTATTGGGCGTGAGCGGTAGGGAGAAAGAGGTATAAAAGGCTGTACCTCCGATGTGCCAGCCCTGATGCCGGTAACTGATGTTGCCTCCCACAAGTGTATTGGATGCTATCTTCTGTTTGGCAATCTCATTCACCGTGCGATGCAAACCGGTCTTCAGGATGGTCTTGATGCCCCCGCCGTCAGCAGAAAGCGTAGCATCTATCTGGCGATAAGAAAGAAAGCCGGTCAGTTCCAGTCCTTTTAATAAGGTATAAGTGGCTGCTGCGCCTTGCAGATAATTGGCTGAAGAACGGGAAGAATGACCGCGGATGATGCAGGAAGATGATCTGCCCAAGGAGGTTAAGGCTGAGAGTTTGCCGAAGCCGAAATCATTATTGAGTATCAGTCCCAATCCTGCGTTCAGTCTGTATCTGCCCAGGGTGATATTCTTCCATCTGCCCAGGTTCTTTACCTGAAGATAAAAGGAATAGAAGTCGTAGCCCATCGTGTTCCTGCCTCCGAAGAATGGTTCGCCGGCATCCTGAGAAGCTACGAATCCCAGTTTGACGGAATTGCCGTAGCGAAACTGGTAGCGCAGTCCGTGCTTGTAAGGATAACCCAGATAGCCGTCGGTTCCGCTCGCATCGCCCTTGCGCTCATAAAAAGGAACCTTCAGCATGCCCATCACTTCGTGCTTGCCATACTGGGCGATGTTTTTAAGACTGGGAAAAGCCGGCTTGCTCCCGTCATCGGCCACATAGAAGAAACAACTCATCAGCTGGCGCTGGTACCAGCCGATACTGCTTATCAGGGTAAGCTCGCTCATACTCTTCAGCTGGCCATAGCGGTAAATATAGAACAGGATGTCTTCTACCTGCGATGCAGTAAGAAACGGCATGCGCTCCAGTTCTTCTCTCGTTGCCGTATTCAGATTGACGGGATGCTGCGCCATCTCCTCCAAATCTTCTTCATAGTCCTGCCAGGCTACATGCTCGAAATCTTCGGATGAAGAAAGGTCGGACAGCAGTTGCTGCCAGGGTGGCGAAGCGGAAAGAGAATCTTCAGGCACGGCGCCCTGTTCTGAAAGAGAGGAAGATTGGGCTTGAGCCCATGAGGCACAGAAGATTTGGGAGCTGCCTACGAGAAACAGTTTCAACAAGAGGGATGTTATAGAATGAGCATGCTTCATCTGCAGTAGGCACTTTGTTTATTAAATTAAGACAAAGTTACTGCTAAAATATGAAAAAGAGAAAGAAAAAGCCAAGAATCTTTCTCAATTTGAGAAATAATCTGTAATTTTGCGGCGTAATTAGTAACACAAAGGGGCTTACACCTCTTTATATATAGAAGAAGCTCCACGAAGAAAAGGAGCTGGACAAAGAACTTTGAGGAGATTTACATGAAACAGAAAATATGCTTTTTACTGGCGATGCTCTTCTGCATCACCCTGCAAACCATGGCGCAGACCGATGGCGACAACCCTGAAGACAGGGAGGTGGACATGGATACTCCTACCTTTGAACCGATGGTGAAGGTAGGAAAAGTGCTCCTGGATCATGACAGCGTACAATATGTTCAGGTGAACAACGTGTACGTTTATCCGCAGCCGGTATTCAAGAACGCCAAGGAGCGAATGGCTTACAACCGTTTGGTATACAACATCAAGAAGGTGCTGCCGATAGCCAAGGAGGTAAGAAAGATTATCATCGAAACGGGTGATTATCTGGAAACGCTGCCTAACAAGAAGGCAAAGGATGCACACATGAAACTGGTGGAGAAAGGTATCAAACAGGAATATACCCCGAGAATGAAGAAACTCACCTATGCACAGGGTAAACTCTGCATCAAACTGGTGTATCGCGAATGCAATTCTTCATCCTATCATCTTATCCAAGCCTTCCTGGGTCCTATCCGTGCCGGATTCTATCAGGCATTTGCAAGCCTCTTCGGTGCCAGCCTCAACAAGAAGTACGACCCGAACGGCGTTGACAGATTAACAGAAAGAGTGGTAAGACAGGTAGAATCGGGGCAGATTTAACCAGCTCATCTTATTCAGAAAGCTCATATACTTAGGTATAAAAGCATTCCCAGTCAATAGGAATTGCTTTTATACCTAAGTTTTTTTGTTGATACAAGCAGAAGGAATCTCCGTTCATCGACGTTGAATGTCCGTTCAGCGTCGTTGAACGGCGGTTCATAGACGTTGAACGGCGGTTCAACGTCGATGAACGAAGATTTAAACAGACAGAAAAAAGAAATGTTCCTAAGAAAAGCAACAACTTTTCCTAGGAACATTTCCTTTTATATTCGAATGAGATGCCGACCTATTCCTCAGTATAAAGCACCTGAATCATAGTCTGACCAACCGCCTTAAGCACATTCTTATCCAGATGAGCCATATCATCGCTCACGGTGTGCCAGGTAGGACCGAAACTGCTCTGCTGACAGTCTGGATAATAAGCAATCACATCTACAGTAGGAATCTTAGCCTTCTCGTTGACCGGAATATGATCATCAGTAATCATTCCGCCATCGCTCTTAGGGAAGTAAGAGCCGAAACCAGCCTGGCGGGCTGCAGCCCAAACCTTCTTCACGATGCCACCGGCATACTGCATAGACATGCCTTCACGATAGAACTTGGCTCCCTGTCCGCCCACCATATCGAGGAGGATTCCGAAACGAGGATTATATCCCTCAGGCTTGTTCTCGCTCCAGTACTGGGCACCCAAAGCCCAAGTATCGCCATCGTCCTGAACATCAGCCCACTGAGGTGTTCCCCAGTCTTCGGTATCGAAACATACGAAATCTACGCCGATGTTAGGATTCAGCTTCTTGTCAGCCTGCAGCTGGCGGGCTATCTCCAACATGACGGCTACTCCGCTGGCTCCATCGTTGGCAGCCATTACAGGCTTGCGCCAGTTGGTACTGTCGGGGTCGTTGTCGGCCCAAGGACGGCTGTCCCAATGGGCACAGAGCAAGATGCGGGTTTCTGCCTTCGGGTTGTAATGGGCGATGATATTGGTATTCTTCAG
>CAVBFV010000228.1:0-5285 GCA_963594575.1 Lachnospiraceae bacterium
ATTGACGCAATGGCTTAAAACTCTTTACATCAGAGTCTTCAAGCGCTGGTTGTAACTGAGGAAAATGTTTATTGTTTGTTCCGTCTGATTACCTAGAAATAGGGATTAGACGGAACCCTAATTATTTAGAAGGAATAAAAATACCTAGAAATGGGGATAAAGAAGAAAGTCCTTTTATTTAGAAGAAATAAAAATACTAACTATTAAGTATTGCAGGATTTTGAAATATCCACTACCTTTGCAGCGTGAATTAAAAAGGTGCCCGCAGGCGGCGGGCAAGTGAACAAGAAATGATACAAAAACATTAAGAATTATACAAAACATTAAGAAATGAAGAGAATTATTTTAATTATTTTAGGCTGCATCAATATCTGTCTTGCTCATGCACAGAGCTTTAACGGACAATATATTTCTGAATGGCAATGGGATATGAACAGGAACACCAATCTGGTGAATCAGCTGAGGTTGGAACTGAGTGTGCCTATCGGAAAAGGAAAGGATTCGTTTGAGGCGGCAACGCTTCATGTGGCAAAGACCAACGATGGCATTATTGATGACTGGCAGGGATTTTCCAACATAGATGAAGATAATCATTTTGCCCTGCTTGCCGTATTGGGCTACATGCACGAATGGAATTCGGGCCATCTGTTTGTGGGTGTAAGGAATGTGAACGAGGATTTCTTCACATCTCGCGTTACCTCGCTTTTTCTGAACAGTTCGGAGGGAATCTTCCCAACCATCGCATCCAGCTATCCGATAGCCAACTATCCGCATTCCGGATTGACCCTTTACTTTGATGTTACCAAGGGAAAATGGACTTTCAGAAACAGTCTGAATAATGGTGTAGGCTATAGTGGCTGGAAAGCCCACGACAATCCTTTCGTGGTTCGTCCGAAGAAGGATGGAATCTTCAACATGTCGCAGTTGGAATACAACGATAAAGGTGGAAAATATTTTGCGGGTGTTGCCGTTCATACCCGTCAATATCCGATCAACGAGGATGGCGAAATGGTTTCTGCCGATGAATCCAAGGGCAAGGTTACCGGTGCCTGGTGGGTTTATGGCGAACAGAGCGTATGGACAGCTGGCGACAAGAATATTTCGTGCATGGTGCAATATTCAGAGAACACCAGTCATCAGAATGCCTGTTACCGATATGCAGAACTGGGTGGTGCCTATCAGGACGAGAAGAACGAGTGCGGCTTGTCGGGCCAGTACGCCCGCTTCCTGCAGGGTTCAGAATATTCGCTGGAAGTAACATGGAAAAGACAGCTGACGGAATCCATCTCCCTTCAGCCATCGTTCCAATACATCAAAAACGACAATGGAGATTTCACGGCACTTAGTGCCCGACTCTATGTGAATTTTTAAAGGAAAGAGAAAAATATAAAAAGGAGAGGGTGTGTCATAAGTCCATGACGCACCCTCTCTCCTTTTTATAGAATTAAACAACCAAGTTTAAAAACATCATTTTTTTCGTCCATAGACGAAAAATTCCTCGTTTTTATTATTTTTTTCGTCTATGGACGAAAATCTTAAGCAAGAAAGATTGCCTCATTCTTATTTCCTAGCAATCCATTTCGGCAAGACCAGGGTGCCCATTACCAGGAATGGGTAATAGAAGATGGCGCGCCAGAGCATGGCGGCAAGGATGGCTACTGAGGCTTCGGGCAGGAAATCGGCATAATAAAGGCGGAACATCAACTCCGCTACGCCGCTTCCACCAGGCGTAGGACTCAGAATGGAAATCATCCACATTACCCATTGGCGGCACCAGGCCACCAGCATATTGCCCTGACAATGGAAGGCAATGAGAATGGCTACTACGATGGCGAATCTCGACAACCACGCCAGGGATGTATAACCCATCAGCTGCAGCCAGAATCTTCCGCCCTCCTGCTTCGCCTCCTTCGAAGCCATCGTCATCTCCTCGGAAAACTTCTCTACCTTGGGCAGGAATCTGCGAAGGAAAGGAATCTTACAGCAGCCCTTCAATACCCACCCCAGAATCTGAGGGCGATGCAATAACAGGAGGTAGAGGATGGCTGTCCAAACCGCCACGATAAGGGTGCTGATGATGAAGATGACCTGCACTCCGCCCTTAATCCATTCGTTCGTAGCATCCGCAGAAATTCCCACTCCATCTGCCAAACTGAAAAGCAGATGCGATGGAACACAGAAATAGAGCAACATACAGCTGATGGCAAGGAAAGCCTCATCAGCAAGCAGGGCTGCAAACATGGTGAAAATACTTCTACCCATCGAAATTCCCTCGCGGTTGAGATAGACAAAAGCCAAACCGCTTCCACCCACCGCCGAAGGAGTGACGGCAGAAGTAAACTCGCAGAGCACATTGATGCGAAACGCCTCGGCTATTGACAACTTGCGCTGGCAAAGGTGACGGAAGCGGAGGGTGAGCATCAGATTCTGGACGGCAAAGAGCAATACAGCCAAACCTACCCCCAGGAAAAATCTCGGAGATAGGTCTATCTTGCTTAAAGCATCCACATCAAATTCCCGAATCATCATTCCAGCGATTACCACCAGTCCGATGGAAGCCGCCAACCACAAATGCCATTTTTTCATATTATCCCAAAATTAGACTATACCTTATTATATATAGTATATATAACGATTAAATGGCCAATCTATTTTGTTGTCTGTCAATTAAATGTTGATATCTATCAAAAACTTATTTGAGAATCTTATAAATCGGCGAAGCTTCCGGCTGCTGATTATCACCATTCGTAAACGGAACCTTAAGGATGCTGGCGATGGTGGGAGCCACCTGCTTGGTGTAGATGGTTCTGCCCCCTTCCATTTCTCCCAGATGCTGGATGTCTTTTCCGAAAGCAACCAGCCAGGTTTGGTTACTGCCCTTGATTCTTCTTCCATGTTCCGTCCAGGAAGCTTTAGCATCTACTTCACCTCTGTTGGCATGAGCGCCCAGACTCTCTCCCCTGCCATGATCGCAGGTGATAAGAAAGGTGGTGTTGCCCTTGTAAAATGGGTCTTGCTGGCAGCATTCCCATAACTGGCGGATAAACTGGTCGTTCTGATGGGCAGCATTCAGATACTCCTGCCATTTACCATGATGACCATAATAATCGGTCTCGCAAAACTCTACGAAGAGAAGCTTCGGGTGCTTCTCCTTGAGCGTCTTCAAGGCACGGTTCAGAGTCACGCTGTCGTTTCTCACCTGCTTGCTCACCCTGTGAGGAGAGCGGAAATCCACTGGCAACTCGCTTCTGCGATAATTCAGGATATAAGGAATCACATCCCAACTCGCCACGGCATTCACCCGGTCCTTATACTCAGAACAAGCCTCAGCCAATTCCAGAACCGAGCGGTTGGGGTTATACTGCTTGCGGTTGTCGAAGATGTGTTCATCATCGGTTACGCCACAGAGCATCTCGCTGTAACCGGCATAGGATTTCCAGATGCCGTTTGCCACCTCCATCTTCGATTTCCGGTTGCGGTTGCCAATCATGCAGCCCTTCTTCCTGCCCATCTCCCAGAGAAACGGCATCAGACTGTCGCGCCTGGCGCCCTCAAACACCTCCTGCCATCTTAAACCATCAATGGCAATCACTACCACACGCGACTCCTCCTTCTTGCTATCCTTGCCATACACGGCGAGCAGGAACAACAAGGGAAGAAGCAGCAACAATGGAATCATTTTCTTCTTCATAAGCCTGGTTCTCCTTTCTATGATAATAAGTATCGTAAGCGTTTTCTATGGCGGCAACGATTCGGCATTCAGCATGGTTCTCCCACATTCTGAACTCCACATCCTCCTCGTAATCACGGGCAAAAGCCTTCAGTTTATCGATGTCGAAATCCTCGCTCACCACGCCAGCCATTTCTCTTTCCGCATCCATCGCATTACATTCCTGCTCTACATGAGCCGGAATCAGCATGCAAGGTTTGCCCATGTAGAGTGCCTCGCAGACACTCTCGAAGCCGGCGGTGGTGGCGAATGCCTTGCAGCCTGCCATCATATTGATGAACTTCTCGTCGTTGATGCGATGAAAGGTGAGCGTATCATCCACCTTCAGTTCTTCGGGCGCATCTGGCTGATCCCAGAAGAAATGGAGACGGGTATGTGGATGCTTCTTGTGCCACGCCTTTACATCCTCGGCAAATCCGGCATTCAGCATATAGCCCATGATGTAGTCGCCATGATGGCGGATAATGGTTTTGGCTTCCTGGCGGAGCAACGGTGGAACCACCTTGATGCCGTGCACAGGCTCATCCCCGTAGTCACGGATGGAGAGCGCCAACTTGGCTGTGGCTCCCATACAGGTGATACGGGTAAAGAACTTCAATAAAGATTCAGGTACTGGATACTTTCCAGGCATCTGGAAAGAGGGATGGAGGAAGAGGTACTGATGACCGATGCAAACCTCCGGGATTCCGAAACGGAAAAGGGAACAGGTAATGCCGCACAACACCTCGTAGAAATTGATGATGATGTCGGCTCCGCTCTCCTGGATATTCTTTCGTATCAAATGGATACTGGAAAGATAGCCAGGAACCAAGAGCGTATTGTAAGCCAGGGAGCGCAGGAGATTGAACTTGCGGTTGTCCTTAGACGGCAAGAAATTAGGACTGTCGAAAACCTCGACAGGAGTACCTATCTTATCTTGGAAGAACTCGGGAATCACCCTGTTCTTGCTCTTGCCCACTAAAACTTTCACTACTTCATGACCCTCGTGCAGAAACATCTGCTTAAGCGCCAACGCCTGGGTGAGATGACCTCTACCCTCTCCTTGAATTACAAAAATTACCTTCATTTTTCTTTATACATCTTTAAACATCTGATATTTTGCTGGCGAAGCGGCAGATGCAGATCATCGCCCCTTTCCGAGTGCAAAGGTATAAGTTTCATATTTCAAAGATGTGAGAGAAAAATGAAGATAGGGTTAAAAACTCAGAATACGATTAGAGCCTTATTCCTGAATCGAGTTCAGGAATAAGGCTCTAAATAAAATACTAGAATATCGGCTGACCTACACAACCATTTGGCGCCTGAACATGAAGCAGGGCGGCGATGGTTGGAACAATATCGGTCATGAAAGTCTGCTTCGTGGTAGCACCATGCTGGATTCCCCAACCCATGAAAACCAAAGGAATGTGGGTGTCGTATGGATTCCAATCACCATGATCGGTTCCCTTCATGCCGTGGGCATAGAAATTCGGCTTCAATACGATGGCCACATCACCGCTTCGCTCACGGTTGTAACCATTCACGATGCGCATCTTCACATCCTCAGGAATGCTCT